>CALYQH010000136.1 GCA_945283395.1 uncultured Ventosimonas sp.
TGTATGGAAAAATGACAGTTCTGCTCGCAAAGCAGAAGCGTTGCCGAGCTATGTAGAAATAGCCTACGGTGAAGTACCTGAATGGGCTAGATTAGAAGAAAATGGGGTAACTTTTGAGGCGCCTATTATTGAAGGTCAGAAAACAGGCTGGTTTTATGACCATCGTTTTAACCGCGCTCACCTCATGCCTTATGTAAAAGATAAAAAAGTATTAGACCTATTTAGCTATATAGGCGGGTGGGGAATTCAAGCAGCCGTTCATGGTGCAAGCTCTGTGACCTGTATTGATTCATCTAGCTTTGCATTAGATGGAGTGGAGCACAATGCTGAACTCAATCAAGTTGCCAAAAAAATAACCTCAATAGAGGGTGATGTTTTTGCAGCTATGAAAGAACTCAAGACAAGTAATGAACGATTTGATGTGATAATTGCTGATCCCCCAGCATTTATCAAGCGTAAGAAAGACATAAAAAATGGTTTATCTGCTTATCACCAGCTTAATGATTTAGCCATCAGATTACTAAATAAAGAAGGATTACTAGTTAGTGCTTCATGTTCGATGCATTTAGCAGAAGACTCGTTAGTTGATATTATTCAAGCTGCCGCAAGACATAATGATAGATTCATACAACTTATTGAGCGTGGAAGTCAAGGCCCAGACCACCCTGTACATCCTGCAATACCAGAAACTCGATATATTAAATCATTAACATGCAGAGTATTGCCTAATTAAAAGCAAAATGATAGCTTCCAAAATGGGGCTATCATAGCCTAGTTTCTGTTGAACTATAGTAAATGACTCAAAAAGGTGAATTAACTAATACTGAATTTGAGGAACTAGCTTTCGCTTATCCTATCATTTATGACGAACCTATCTAAATGGTTGGCCCTGCTTAGTCATTTAATAAATTGGCGGATGCCACTTTAAAAATTTGGCTACTACAACGTTAAAGATAATTTAGAGGCAGCAAAAGCCTGAGGTAAAAGAGTACCGCTATTATTAAAAAAATAACTTAAATAAAACAAATTTTGATGCTCAATAAAGAGAGCTTTGAAGCTCTCCTTACTAAAAACTTTTAATTAGTTTAACAAGACAGGCTTAAAAAGATATCCGTATCACAAATTCTATCATTCGATAATTAAATTTCTAGTTAACTCATTTTTCAGCTAACTTACTGAGCTCCTCTGCACGTAGTTCTTTACGTAATATCTTACCCACATTAGTCATAGGAATACTTTTCCTAAACTCTATGTATTTAGGACGTTTATAACCTGTTAAGTTATCTTTTAAATAAGCTGTTACTTCATCACTAGATAAGACTACATCAGGTTTAGTAACAATGAAGAGCTTGATAGCTTCACCAGATTTAACATCAGGTACACCTATTGCCGCAGCCTGTAATACCCCATCTAATTTAACTGCAACATCTTCCACTTCATTAGGATATACATTAAAACCAGACACTAAAATCATATCTTTCTTGCGATCTACAATTTGAATATAGCCATTATCATGTACTAATGCAATATCACCTGTTCTTAACCAGCCATCAGCATCTATTACATTGGCTGTCTCTTCAGGATTTTGCCAATAACCTTGCATAACTTGTGGGCCTTTAATACATAACTCTCCTCTTTCACCAAGAGGTACCTCTATTCCTTCTTCATTTATTACCTTGCATTGCGTAGAAGGTAATGGCAAGCCTATACAGCCTGTTTTAACCCAATCAGGTAAAGGAGGATTAGCCGCAATAACAGGGCTAGCCTCTGTCATACCATAGCCTTCACAAATTTGACAGCCGGTTATCTTTTGCCATAAATCATTAGTGGCTGGCTGAAGAGCCATACCTCCTGATAAGGAAAGTTTAAGACGTGAAAAATCGAGATGTTTAAATGTTTCATTATTAGCTAAAGAAACAAATAATGTATTTAAGCCCACAAACACAGTAAAAGGATATTTAGCCACTTCTTTAATTAGCCCTACCAAATTTCTAGGATCTGTAATAAGTACATTGTGCCCACCCAGCACCATAACCACCATGCAATGAATAGTAAAGGAATAAATATGATATAAAGGCAAAGGGGAAATGACTACCTCACTACCTTCACTCAACCCTACACCCATAAAATGTTTTGCCTGCATCATATTAGCTACTAAATTTCTATGGGTCAAAGAAGCACCTTTAGCTATTCCAGTAGTTCCTCCGGTATATTGTAAAATGGCTATATCATTTGGTTTTGGCTCAACTTCTTGAAAAGGTTGCTGAGAGCCTATTGCCAGCGCCTCTTTAAATGTAATGCTATTAGGTAAAGTATAAGGTTTTACTAACTTTTTAAAATAATGCACCATCAAATTAGTAATAAACCTTTTAATAGGTCCCAACAAATCGCCTAATTCAGCTACTATCACATGTTTGATATGTGTTCTAGGTAATACTTCCTGAACAGCATGGGCAGTAGTGGATAAACAAACTACAGCTTTAACATCCGCATCATTAAATTGGTGTTCCATCTCTCTTAAAGTATACATAGGGTTGGTATTAACTACTATAAAACCAGCCCTGATGACACCAAAAATAACAATAGGATATTGCAAGATATTAGGTAATTGCACAGCTACTCTATCACCTTTATTTAGATTTGGAAGATTCTGTAAATAGGCAGCAAATTGAGCAGATAATTTATCTAGTTCTCTGTAAGTTAGCGTTTTTCCCATATTTGAAAAAGCTGGTTTATCAGCAAACTTTTCACAAAACTCATGGAATACAGCTAACACATTCGTATAAATGTCTGCATTTATCTCATTAGGAATAACATTTGGATATTTATCTTGCCAGAAACCCTCATAATACATAACTATTTTTTCCTTTCAAATAATATTTTTTATACTTATTACTCTAGCAAATTTAGAGCAGACTAACTATCGAAAAAAAAAATACTCTCAGACTTTCTGTAATATTTATTAAAAACAGACAAGTACGTATTTAAATTAAACCAATAAATATTAACTTTTTTATTTTTTCTATGATTATTTAAGAAGTTATTTTATTTTAACTGCTAGCAACCTAACTAGAACGCCTTAATTTATTTTTAAACTAATAATAATTTTTTGAACAAACACGCCGTTATTAAGTCAATAGCTAAATTAAGTAAATATAAAAATAAATCTTATGGAGAACAATGACTATGACTAAATGGACTCCAAACCAAAAAAAATACTGTGTATGCTGCTGTTACAAGTTGGGGAATGGATGCTTTTGATTTTTTCTTATTAATTTTTGTTATTAATGATATAGCTGATAGTTTTCATGTTACTGTAGAAAAAGTTTCACTGGCTGTATTTTTAACCTTAGCTGTTAGACCAATTGGCGCAATAATATTTGGTCGAATAGCAGAAAAGATTGGTCGCAAACCAGTCTTAATAGCTAATATTATCATTTTTTCTTTATTAGAAGCAGCCTCTGCATTAGCTCCAAATCTGTTCATTTTCCTAATTATTCGCTGCTTATATGGAGTAGCTATGGGAGGAATTTGGGGGGTTGCATCATCGCTTACACTTGAAACTGCTCCGAAAGAAGCAAAAGGGTTTGTTTCTGGCTTATTTCAAGCTGGCTATCCCTTAGGCTATTTAACTGCAACTATATTTTATGGATTGTTTTTTAGTTTGTTAGGTTGGCAAAAATTATTTATTGTAGGTTCTTTTCCTATAATTTTAGCTGCCTTCATTTATTATAAAGTTGAGGAATCACCCGTTTGGCTAGCGTCTAAAGCACAACATAAAACAGGCATACCTATTATTCCTGTTGTCTTAAAACATTGGAAGCTTTGTATATACGCAATTTTATTAATGACTTGCTTTAATTTTTTCAGCCATGGAACACAAGATGCTTATCCTACTTTTCTTAACAAACAACGTGGCTTTGAGCCACATGTAATAAGTATTATAGCTATTTTTTATAATATAGCTTCTATTTTAGGCGGTGTTTTTTATGGTACTCTTTCAGGAAAGATAGGCTGTCGAAAAGCAATTATCATAGCGGCCTTATTATCGCTTCCAGCTATTCCTTTATGGGCTTTCTCTACCAGTTCAGTTATGCTAGGAATAGGTGCTTTTATCATGCAGTTTATGGTTCAAGGTGCATGGGGGGTTATTCCTGTCTATTTAAATGAATTGATGCCAGCTAATACTAGAGCAATATTACCAGGATTATTTTATCAATTAGGTAATTTATTTGCCTCCATTAATCTTACATTACAAGTTTATATTGCTAACCAACATAACGGTAATTATAGTATAGCTTTAGCCTTAATAGCCGCGTCTGCTGCTATTTGTATCAGCTTATTTATGTTTTTCAGCTCTGAAAAAATTAATGGTAAATAATTAAAGATAAAATTAGATAGTATAGCTTAAAGAATGATGAATAAATCACGTTACTAACTTCTTTATCATTATCGTTAGCTTTTTGCTGCAATTTTATCTCTATAATTTAATAGAAATCATAATAGCTTATTATTCCTATCTATGCTTTGACTAATTGTTAGGAGTATATTAAATTATGATAAAAACTAATGGACGAATAGTTAATAATATGGTATTTAGTAATAATCTAAAAAAGAGAAATCATTATGCTACGTTATTTTTTATTAGGACTAT
>CALYQH010000137.1 GCA_945283395.1 uncultured Ventosimonas sp.
TGACAGATAACTCTTCAAAACGGGGCTATGTCACATCAGATCTGAGCTAGTACACGATCTGATCTTGCAGAATACCATCTCACTTAAGTTTCTGTTAGATTAGATCCAGCTCAATCCCCTTTTAACCAAGCCAATTTTCCCATAAGCCATATTAGCTTCTAACCTTTATATTGCACTAATGAATTGAGCTATTAATTTGTTATTAATTATTCGTTAATAGCTCAACCGTTATAACGTAAACTTTTCCGTTATTTGCCTTGCTTAACATTTAATTTTGTATACACTAAATGAATATTTAAATTGGTATCTATTAGCTATGCTGCGCTAAGCTTTTTTAGCCTGCGACCAATACTCTAATGGCATCTAACCGTAAAGTAGCTTTATCTAAATATTCACTTCCCTCTAATTTAAAGTTTTGTAAAGTTTCTAACTCTTCATCTCTAACATTAGGGTTAACCTTTTTAAGTGCTGTTAAACGTGCCAGTTCCTCATCCATATCAGCAGCAAATTTGCTCTTAGCAGCTACCACCCGTTCAGTATAAACCGCCTGCATTTTTCGCTCAGCTATATTAATTAGTTTTTCTAACATTGGCCGCTGAGTTTTTATGAATTTAATTGCACTACCTTTAGGCACTTTTTCTAGTTGTTTATTTAATGTAGTAAAAGCTACTTTTTCAGCAAGATCATTACCCCTTGTATCTAATAAACAGCGTAATGCATGCTTAGGTAGATATCGCACTAACTGTAACGCTTTAGGAGCAATGACTTCAGTTACAAAAATAAGCTCCACCAATATGGTACCCGTTTTAAGTGCTTTATTATTAATGATAGCTACTGCTGTATTTCCCATAGAGCCAGATAATATTAAATCCATACCACCCTGCAGCATGGGGTGTTCCCAAGTGATAAATTGCATATCCTCACGAGATAAGGCTAATGATCTGTTATAAGTAATAGTAACCCCTTCATCATTACCTAATGGAAAACCAGCATCTAACATTTTTTCACCAGGACGCAATATGAAAGCATTATCTGAGTGATCTTCAATATCAATACCAAAAGCATCAAATAATGTTTCTGCATACATGGGTAAATCATACTCATCATCTTGCGCTAAAATAGCGGTTACTAGTTGTTCTCCATCACCATCACCGCTCGAATTTAATTCTAATAATCTATCTCTTCCCTGCTGCATCTCTTGCTCTAATTGGTCCCTTAATTCTTTAGCCTGAAATATCAAATGTTGCCAATTCCCTTGATTTGTACCTTCTAGCTCTTGCCTTAATTGTTTTCTAAATTGAGTTTGCAAATTACTACCAGCAGGACAGGTACTAATAAAGGCATCAAGTGCTAAGTTATACCATTCAAATAATCTATGTTGAGCAGTATTTTCAAGATATGGAACATGTATTTGAATATTCTGGAGCTGACCAATTCTATCAAGACGCCCAATACGTTGTTCGAGTAAATCAGGATGAGGTGGTAAATCAAACAATACTAGATGATGCGCAAACTGAAAGTTTCGACCTTCACTCCCTATTTCAGAACATATTAAAACTTGCGCTCCATCTTCATCACTAAAGTAAGCAGCTGCTTGATCACGCTCTATGATCGACATATCTTCATGAAATACAGCGGCAGGTATTCCTTCACGGACTCTTAAAGCCTCTTCTAAATCTAATACTGTTTCTAGATAAGCACAAATAACTAATACCTTGGTATGCTTTAATTTTTTCAAAGTAGCTATTAACCATGCTACTCTAGAATCAAAATGCCACCAACGTTCACTCTCAGTTTCTAATTGTTGATCTATATAGTCAATTTCGGGCGTTAAAATGGGGCGGCCATCTCTAGCAATCTGTTGATATTGGACGGGATTAGGTAAAGCATAACTAAATAGTTCTCTTATAGGAAAACCTTGAATAGCTGCTCTTGTATTACGAAATAATAGGCGCCCAGTTCCATGCCTATCTAATAATTCACGCACTAGTCTAGCACAAGACTCTTTATCTCCTTGAGCAGCTTTATCAAGCACAGCTTTTTCGGCCTGTTTTCCTAAAAATTTTTCTATTACCTGTCTTTCTTTGGTAAATAACTTTTGATTATCTAATAAACTTTGCACTGCCTCAGCAACTGGGCGGTAATGCTCACTTTCTGCACGAAACTCTTCAATGCTATGGAATCTATGAGGATCCAACAATCTCAATCTGGCAAAATGGCTATCTAATCCTAATTGCTCAGGCGTAGCAGTTAATAATAATACGCTAGGCGTTACTGTTGCTATTTGTTCTATTAAGGCATATTCAGGGCTCACATAATCAGGTACCCAGACTAAATGTTGAGCTTCATCTACTACTAACATATCCCATCCAGCAGCAAAAAGCGCATTTTGTACTCGCTCATCACTAATCAACCAATCTAATGACATTAATGCTAGCTGACTATCCTCAAAAGGATTAGTGACATTAGCTTGTGAAAACCGATCAGCGTCGTATATAGTTACTTCTAAATTAAATCGCCTACGCATCTCCACTAACCATTGATGCTGTATGTTTTCTGGGACGATAATAAGAATTCTATTAGCGCGCCCTAACAGAACTTGTCTATGAATAATTAGGCCAGCCTCAATAGTTTTCCCTAATCCTACTTCATCAGCAAGTAATACCCGAGGAGCTATACGATCAGCAACTTCTTTAGCTATATGCATCTGATGCGCAATAGGTTGCACCCTTGCACCTACTAACCCCAATAAATTAGACTGCTGTATTTTGCTGGCTTGATCTAATGTGCGGTAGCGCAAAGTGAACCAAGAGAGGGTGTCAACTTGACCACCGAATAATCTATCACTAGCAGATCGAAACTGAATAAAATTAGAAAGTTGTGTTTCAGAGAGGGTACGCTTTTTGTTATGATTATCCAATCCTTGATAAACCAATAACCCCTCAATTTCTAAAACTTCTTCGACGATGATTTCCCAACCATCGATATGGGTTATTTTATCTCCTACTGAATAGTGGACTCTTGTCAATGAAGCATTATTAATTGCATATTGCCTTGTATCACCAGTAGCTGGAAATAGAATGGTGAGTAACCTTCCCTCTTGTGAAACTATTGTTCCCAGTCCAAGTTCAGCTTCGCTATCACTAATCCAGCGCTGCCCTGGAAGATATTGCATGATAAAACCTCATAAAACTCAGATAAACCTTTTACTATGACTATTTTAATGAAAACGTCTCTTTATTTATAGAAAAAATTTTTCTTATTATGTTACTGTGATTGAGAAATTTCATTTCATTCAATAATAGAAAAGATATTGCATTAATGCATTAACAACCTTGCTAGGTTATTAACTAAAACAAGCCTATGGCTCTCCACCAAATCATACCAACCACCATCATAAATAAATAGCTAATTAATGCTACTATCGCACCAACTCCCCACCAAGACTTAATCGAATTATAACCAGCACCAAAAATGATCGGTGCAGGTCCGCCAGTATAATGAGTTAAGGCACCACCATAGCCATTAGATGCGCAAAGCGAGAAAGCCAGAGCGACAGGAGCAATACCTACTGTTTGGCCAACAATTAAAAATACCGGGAACATAGCAGCAATATAGGCAGAGCCTGAAGCGAATAAATAGCGAACAACAACACTAGCCAAAGTAATACCCCATAAGGCTAGTATATAATGATTACCAAAATTCAATGAATGTTTCATTACTAGTGCTAACCAGTCAAAAAATCCTTCATTAGAAAGCACCGAAGATAAACCAATAATCCCACCAAACCATATTAATGAGCTCCAGCCACCTTTACTTTTTAACATATCATCCCATGTTATAACACGGGTAATAAAACTTGCTGCCATTATCACTATTGCAACAGATGTTGCATCTATATCAAGTTTAATGCCTACTACTTGAAGAACAGAAGGTAGAACCCAGCCTAATAAAGCTAATAAAAATAAACCTATTAGCATCCACTCTCTTTTTGTAATAGGGCCTAATTCTTTTAAACCTTCACCAGATACCTTTTTATGATCAATTTTTTTTAAAGTAGGTTTGGTTAACCAATAAATAATTAATGGCAGCAATAACATTAAGATCATAGATGGTAAGAATAATCCTTTAAACCAGAAAACCCAATCTATACTAATACCTAATATTTTATGTACATATTCAATAGCTATCCCATTGGGCGCCATCCCTGTTAGAAACATAATACTAGTGATTTTAGTAATCATATAAGTATTAATCATCAAGTAAGAACCTATCTTCTTTGCTGTTTCTCCTGGATTAGAATCCAATGCTACAGCTACACTTTGAATAATAGGAAAGACGATTCCACCTGCTCTAGCAGTATTAGAGGGAGTAACAGGGGCAATAGACATATCTAAAAAGGCTGTAACATAACCCAACCCTAAACTTGTACCACCTAATTTACCAATCAAAATATAAGCAATACGCCGACCTAAACCCGTTGCAGAAAAAGAGCAGCTCAATGCAAAAGCTGCGAAAATAAGCCATGTAGTATTAGATGCGTAACCACTTAAGACATCCTTAGGGTTATTTAGTAGAAGAGCTGTAGTACCAACAGCTGCCAATAATATAACAGACTCTGGAAAAGGCTTTAATACTAACCCCACAAT
>CALYQH010000138.1 GCA_945283395.1 uncultured Ventosimonas sp.
GGGAAGAAACTAATGATACGATCTAACGCTTGGTTGGCATTATTAGCATGCAATGTAGCCAAACATAAATGCCCCGTTTCAGCAAAAGCTAATGCATATTCCATAGTTTGTTTAGTACGAATTTCACCTATCATAATTACATCAGGCGCTTGCCTTAAGGTGTTTTTCAAGGCTACTTCAAAAGATTCAGTATCTAATCCTACTTCACGTTGGGTTACAATACAATTTCTATGGCAGAATAAATATTCAATAGGATCCTCAACAGTGATGATATGTCCTGTTGAATGTGAGTTACGATAATCAACCATGGCAGCTAATGAAGTAGATTTACCAGAGCCTGTAGCACCCACGAATAAAACTAAACCCCGCTTTACCATTGCTAAATCTTTAATAATTCTAGGCAAAGCTAATTGTTCAATTGTTGGAATGTCAGTTACAATACGACGTAACACCATACCCACCTGATTACGCTGGATATATGCACTAACCCGGAAACGTCCAATACCCGGATAGCTTACTGCAAAGTTACATTCTTGTGTGGCAGCAAATTCTTTTTGTTGCCGCTCTGTCATTAATAAACGAGCTAATTCCTTGACCCTATCACCCGTTAATTTTGCAGTTGGTAAAGGTGCAACTTTTCCATCGACCTTAATACAAGGAGGCAATCCAACTGTAAAAAAAAGGTCGGATGCTTTCCTATCAACCATCACTTGTAATAACTTTTCAAACTCCATGCTTTCTACCTAACTACCTAATCTATTTAGCTTATTGAACTATCTAAGCATTGATTGAGCAATAAACTATCAGTTACTATTTAAATTTGCAAAAAATATACTAGAATCACTATTCTTCTTTCTTTAAATATATTCTCTCAATGAAACCTTTTTCAACTAACATTCTTAAACTACTATCCATTGTTTTCATCCCTACTTGAGCACCTGTTTGGATAGAAGAATTCATTTGGGCAACTTTATCTTCACGGATCAAGTTACGAATAGCTGGAGTACCTATCATAATCTCATGAGCAGCCACCCGACCTCCGCCAATTTTCTTAATAAGTTTTTGCGAAATGACCGCCTGTAAAGACTCAGAAAGCATAGAGCGAACCATCGCTTTTTCAGCTGCTGGAAAAACATCGATGACACGGTCAATAGTTTTAGCTGCTGAACTAGTATGCAATGTTCCAAACACTAAATGGCCTGTTTCAGCGGCAGTGAGTGCTAAACGAATAGTTTCTAAATCACGCATTTCACCAACAAGGATTACATCGGGGTCTTCCCGTAATGCGCTACGCAATGCTTCATTAAAACCTAAGGTATCTCTATGCACCTCACGTTGATTTACAAGACATTTTTTTGATTCATGAACGAACTCAATCGGGTCTTCAATAGTTAAAATATGTTCATATCTCGTTGAATTCACATAATCGACCATTGCCGCCAGCGTTGTTGACTTACCAGAACCAGTAGGACCTGTTACTAATACCAAGCCACGCTCATTATCGGATACCTTCTCAAATACATCCCCCATTCCTAACTCAGTCATACTTAATACTTTAGAAGGAATAGTACGAAATACTGCTGCTGCTCCACGGTTTTGATTAAAAGCATTGACCCTAAAACGAGCCAAACCAGGGACTTCGACTGAAAAGTCCGTTTCTAAATGTTCTTCAAACTCCTTACGTTGGCGATCATTCATAATATCATAAACTAGCGCATGAACTTGTTTATGATCTAATGGAGGCAAATTAATGCGGCGCACATCACCATCGACTCTAATCATTGGTGGGAGCCCTGCAGATAAGTGCAAATCCGATGCTTTATGTTCGGCACTAAAAGCCAATAACTCTGTAATTTCCATAATAATTCTTTATCTCCAAGCAGTGTTGTAATAAAGTTTTATAACTTCATGTTAAAATATTATTATTAAATATATCATATCTTAAGGTTACTTACACAGAGTCTAGGCTATAAATGTTCGAAATAAAAAAAAATATTGTTTTAATTCAACAACGTATAACCAAAGCCGCGTTTCTAGCCAATAGAAAAAGTGCAGATATACATCTACTAGCGGTTAGTAAAACCAAACCAGCTTCACTGATCAGAGAAGCGTTTAACTGTGGCATTAATCAGTTTGGTGAAAACTACTTGCAAGAAGCACTATCAAAACAACAGGAACTAGCTGATTTACCTATTACTTGGCATTTTATTGGCCCAATTCAATCTAATAAAACTAAAGAAATAGCAGAACATTTCCATTGGGTTCACTCGGTTGATCGATTGAAAATTGCCGAAAGATTAAGTAATCAGCGCCCTATTAAAATGGCACCATTACAAATATGTATTCAAGTCAATATTAGTGAAGAAAACACGAAATCTGGTTGTCATCCAGATCAATTAATTGATTTAGCAAAGGCTATTAAACAATTTCCAAATTTAGAACTCAGGGGATTAATGACCATTCCCAAACCTACTGACGATATCATAAAGCAAAAAGCTTCTTTTGCTACTCTCAACAAGCTAAAAAATGATCTTAATGAACAATTAACCTTATCTTTAGATACACTTTCAATGGGTATGAGTCAAGACTTAGAAGCTGCCATTGCGGAGGGCGCCACTTGGGTACGAATAGGAACAGCTATTTTTGGAGAAAGAAATTATAATTAATATGCTATATTGATTTATTTAATGAGCATTTTCACTTAAAATTAACAGTTCACTTCTGCTGTTATTCTTTTCTCAACTGGATAAAAAATTGGTTATTTTTATCAATACATTGCTTTTTTTTATAGAATTTGCTGGTAACATCTATATTTCTTTAGTATTACTTCGTTTTTTACTGCAAGTTGTACGCGCAGATTTTTATAACCCTATTAGTCAATTTATAGTAAAGGTCACTCATCCTTTACTTAAACCATTAAGAAAAGTTATCCCTTGTATAGGTAGGCAAGATACTTCATCATTAGTTTTAGCTTATTTACTAGAATTTTTATTAGTCATTATTAATTTAGCTATTATCTATCTATTCTTAAAGCTAAATACTATTACTTCTCTATTGACTTTATTTTTGATTGCCTTAATCAAATTAATTGAGCTAGTATTTTACTTATTTTATTTACTTTTAATTGGAGCTGCTATATTGTCTTGGCTTGCTCCAGACAGTAACTTTGCCCCGGCAAGGCTCATAAAACACAGCACCTCTAGCCTGTTAAGTCCTTTGCGCCGTTTTATTCCTCCCATAGGCATTATTGATATTACTCCTGTCATAGCCCTTATTTTATTATTACTCATAAAAAGCGTTGTAATAGGCACCATTAGCTATTTTTCTGGTGTTGAGGCTGGCTTATTATTTATCAGCGGAGGCTAAGCAATTACATGATTCAACCCCTAAACAAGGATTCCGTAGGCATAGTAACACCACAAATTATGTCATTTGATGCGCCTCTTCTTCTTTCTTGTGGTAAAACATTAGCTGCCCCTTACCAAATTATTTACGAAACTTATGGTAATTTAAATCCACAACGAAATAATGCAGTGTTAATCTGTCATGCTTTATCGGGTAATCACCATGCAGCAGGTTATCATTCTCCTGAGGATAAAAAACCAGGCTGGTGGGATAATTGTATTGGGCCAGGTAAAGCAATAGATACTCAAAAATTCTTTGTGGTAAGCATTAACAACCTAGGGGGCTGTAATGGTTCCACAGGGCCAACTAGTATCAATCCAGCTACTAATAAACCCTATGGTTCTTCTTTTCCTATTGTGACAGTTGAAGACTGGGTCAATAGCCAAGCAAGACTTGCTGACAAGCTTGGAATTAACCAGTGGGCAGCAGTAGTAGGTGGGAGTTTAGGAGGTATGCAAGCTTTACAATGGGCCATAAGCTATCCAGAGCGGATTCGTAACTGCATTGCTATTGCCGCTGCACCTAAACTGTCAGCACAAAATATTGCTTTCAATGAAGTAGCGCGACAAGCCATTATTTCTGATCCCGACTTCTTTGGTGGCGAGTTTCAGGAACGAGGGGTTATTCCCAAAAGAGGCCTCATGTTGGCTCGCATGGTAGGCCATATTACTTACCTATCAGATGATGCAATGAGAGAGAAATTTGGACGCGATCTGAAGAATGAGAAACTAAATTACGACTTTCATAATGTTGAATTTCAAGTAGAAAGCTATTTAAGATATCAAGGCCAAGAATTTTCAGGACGGTTTGATGCCAATACCTATTTATTAATGACAAAAGCTTTAGACTACTTTGATCCTGCGGCTAAACATGAGGGTGATCTCGCTGCCACTTTAAACATTGCTAAAGCCCAATTCTGTCTAATGTCGTTCACCACAGATTGGCGTTTTTCGCCTGCACGTTCTAAAGAAATAGTGGATGCTCTAGTAGCCGCAAAGAAAAATGTAAGTTACTTAGAAATAGATGCGCCGCAAGGGCATGATGCTTTCTTAATGCCTATTCCTAGATACTTGCAAGCTTTTTCAACTTACATGCAACGTATTACCCTTTAACGGAGATCATAGTGCGCGCTGATTTAGACATCATCCAAGAATGGATACCTGCTCACAGTAGAGTTTTAGATCTTGGTTGTGGGGCTGGCGAGTTGCTGGCCTACTTAACAGAACAAAAAGCAGTACAAGGCT
>CALYQH010000139.1 GCA_945283395.1 uncultured Ventosimonas sp.
TTAATTTTTGCTGATTTAGAGAGCATAGAGAAACAACTTCAGCGCGCTCAAAAAACTGCTAAAAGTGGTGATAAAGAAGCTATTGCTTCCAAAAATCTACTAACAAAGTTACAAGCTCATTTAACCAATGGTCAGCCAGCTCGTTATCTGTTAAAAGAATTATCAGAAGATGATAAAGTCAGGATCAAAACATTTCATCTCCTAACCATCAAACCAGTAATGTATATAGCTAATGTTGCCGAAGATGGCTTCACTAATAACCCTCACTTAGCAGTAGTCAATGCTATAGCAGCTAAGGAAGGAGCCTTGGTAGTACCTATTTGCAATAAAATAGAAGCAGAAATTGCCGAACTGGAAGATGGTGAAGAAAAAGATATGTTTCTTAGCGAATTAGGACTAACCGAATCTGGTTTAAACCGAGTTATTAGAGCGGGCTATCAATTACTTAATTTACAAACCTATTTTACCGCGGGAGTTAAAGAAGTTAGAGCATGGACGGTTAAAATAGGTACTACCGCTCCCCAAGCAGCAGGGGTTATCCATACTGATTTTGAAAAAGGTTTTATTCGAGCAGAAGTAGTCTCCTATGATGATTTTATTCAATTTAAAGGCGAAGCGGGAGCGAAAGAAGCTGGCAAATGGCGTTTAGAGGGTAAAGAATACATAGTGAAAGATGGCGATGTCATGCATTTCCGTTTTAATGTATAGCAAACCAACTAAAATAAGTGGTTATTTACAGGTAATTTATCAAAGTTAGTGTATACTTTAATTTATCAATTTTTATAGTGGAATCTATTAGCTAATGTCTGTTTCTCAAGTTATTGAATTTATTGGTAACCATTATATTTTATGTGGCATTTTTATCGCTTTACTATTTTTATTAGCTGTCACCGAAGTGAGGCGAGGTGGGCGTAGTATTAATTCGGCACAACTCACATCGTTAATTAATAGTGAACAAGCGGTAATAGTGGATATTCGCCCATCAAAAGACTTTGGTACAGGCCATATTACTGATTCTCATAATATCCCTTTTGAAAAATTTGAAACGCGCATGACGGAGTTAAATAAATATAAAGCCGACAAAGTTATTATTGTGGTAGATGCGCAAGGTCAACATAGTGGTGAAGTTGCTCGCACCTTGAAAAAGGCAGGTTACCAGGTAGCAAAACTGGGTGCAGGTATCTCCGGCTGGAAAAATGATGGTTTACCACTAGTCAAAAAGAAGGTAAAAGCATAATGAGTCAAGTTATCATCTATACCAGTGCTTGGTGTCCTTACTGCATAAGAGCAAAACAGCTATTAACCAGTAAAGGAATAAATTTTCAAGAAATTACCGTTGATGGCAAGCCTGAACTAAGAGCAGAAATGGAAGAAAAAGCGGGTAGCGATCCCGTGCCACAAATTTGGAGTAACGAACAACATATAGGAGGCTGCGACGATCTATTTGCGCTAGAACAAGCTGGAAAACTAGACCCTTTATTAGCAGCTAATTAACCTTTTTAATCATTTAGAATGGATGAATACTTATTATGTCCGAACAAACTACTAATACTCAAGAACCGCAATTTGCAATACAACGTATTTACATTAAAGATGTATCTTTTGAGTCGCCTAAGGCACCAGAAATATTCTTAAAAGAATGGAAACCTGCCGTTAATTTAGATTTAAACACTCGTCAAAATACCTTAGAAGATAGTATGTACGAGGTAGTCTTAACCATTTCTGCCACAGCCAAAATAGACGAAGATGTAGCCTTTATTGCAGAAATCCAACAAGCAGGTATTTTCTTAATTAAAGGTCTTGATGGCGATACTATCAGCCATATGTTAGGAGCTTTTTGCCCTAATCTGCTTTTCCCTTATGCTAGAGCAGCCCTTGATAGCCTCGTTATTAAAGGTTCCTTCCCTGCCTTGATGCTTGCGCCTATTAACTTTGATGCCCTTTATGCACAAGAACTAGAGCGTATGCAACAACAAGGTTCTACCCAAAAGCAATAAATCTTATCTAGTTACCCAACCTAGATCAATATATTGATCTAGGTTTCATTATTAGTAGTTTAGCTTGGCTTACCAAAAATAAACTTAATTCAAATCTCTCATGATAAGTCGTATTATTTGCCATGCTCTGTTGACTGTTGATTTACAAAATCAAATGCAAGAAAAGCGGCTAGCAATCAAATCTATATCGCCTGCGTTATAACTGCAAATCACCAAAATAGATTTTATGAAGAATCAGATACAATATAACTAAGTACTTGCCAAAAAGCTGTTGATTGGTACTTTAACGATTAACTAACTTTACTAGCAACTACTGCTATTTATTTATAACAGGTCATAAATACTTATCTATGCAAATAGACGCTTTATTAAAATAATAGTAAGATTTAACAGCACCTATCTACTTAATAGAGACTAATTATTACCATCTATCGAACATGAAACAATCACTACGCAATGAATATTTATCAGCTATGCAAATAACTAGATGGGTACCTAGAGTTACGCTACCTTATGCTGCGCAATCACCAGTCAATGAAGCGCTAGCAACGATAGTTGAACCCCGTAGTGCAATAGCTAGCACACCATTAAATGCCCCAGCAAGCCAACCACCATTAGCAACAATAACCAATAAGAACACTATTTCTGCTGCCCAAGTTACTAATAATGTTGTTGAAACGAGCACAGAGATCCCACACTTTTCACTACAGCTTATGCAAGCTGGCAATTGTTTACTACTTATAGAATTAACCCAACATAAAGTTCTGCAAATAGATGATGCTACTTATCAATTACTACGTAATATTCTAAAAGCCGCTAAATTACCTGATAGCCCTAAACTACTTGGCGAGGTCATTCATTGGCCTTTATTTAAGCAAGTTAATATTCCGCAGGGGGTTAGACAGGCGCAAGAATTTATGCAAAGTTATATAACAACTTTTCAGGAACAACTAGTAGACACAAAATGTTTATGGTTAATAGGTCTTACTGCCATTCAAGTAGTCACTGGTTTAACAGCCAAACATCTTTATCAAGCACCTATTCTTCAATCGTTAGGCCAAACTCTACTAGCCCCTAGCCTTAATTCACTGCTTGAACAACCACAACAAAAAGCCGCGCTATGGCAAAGTATTAAACAACTTATTCCACTATGGCAAGTCTAACTCATCTCAAATTTCGTAAAATGACGCTAGCAGATCTAGCCTTAGTTAACCAGTTAGAAAACGCAGCTCATTATCATCCTTGGTCAAAAAAACTATTAGCTGACGCTATCAACAGCTATGCCTGTTGGATACTTTTAGAACATCAGCAACTAGTAGGTTATGCCATTTTAAAAATCGTCCTAGATGAAGCAGAGTTACTCAATATAGTGATAGCTCCTGCTCAGCAGGGCAAAGGTTTAGGAAAAGTGTTATTGACCAAGATTATAAAAGAGGCACAACAATTAGGGGTCAAAGACTGTTTTCTAGAAGTAAGAGAAAGTAATAGCCAAGCTTATCAACTTTATGAAAAATTTGGCTTTAATGAAATAGCTCGGCGAGCAAATTATTATCCTACTCCACAAGGTTTTGAAGACGCTCTCATTATGGTCTATTCAATACTATAAGGTAGTAACTAAGTTGAGGTAATAAATTAAATATTAATAACCCTAACTTACCCTCATAAAATAAAAAAAATCCCAGATTTCAAATTTAGAGAGGGGGAGAAATCTGGGATTCAAGCTGTTGGGTTAGGGGAAACCCAACAAAAACTAGCAATACTTAATATAAAGGATATAAATAAATGGAGTTTACTTCAACTCTATTCGTATTATAAGAACTATCTATTACTAGAAAGTTCACTAATAACTTAAAAATGTTAGTTGAATCTCCCTAGTGAGCTTCATCCCAATTATTACCAACTCCTACATCTACCTCTAAAGATACTGATAAATCAGCAGCTTGCGCCATTAATTCAGTAATTTTTACTGAAATATCTTGTAATAAATCATCACGCACTTCTAGCACTAATTCGTCATGAACTTGTAATATGACTTTAGCCGCTAGCTTAGTTTGCTGCAACCAATCGTCAACTTTCACCATAGCTCGCTTAATTATATCAGCAGCCGTACCTTGCATTGGGGCGTTAATAGCTGTACGTTCAGCTGCTCGTCTAACATTAGCATTAGTCGATTTAATATCCGGTAGATATAGGCGACGACCGAATATCGTTTCTACATATCCTCGCTCAGCAGCTAACTGACGTGTACGCTCCATATAAGCTAACACGCCTGGATACTTATCAAAATATTTATCTATGTACGCCTGTGCTTCCTTTCTATCTACCCCTATTTGTTTAGCTAAACCAAAAGCGCTCATTCCATAAATAAGACCAAAGTTAATAGCTTTAGCTTTACGTCTCTGTTCGCCACTAACATTAGCTAGTGTAACACCAAACACCTCAGCTGCAGTTGCTTTATGGACATCCATACCTTGTTTAAAAGCCTCTAACAAACCTTTATCCTGAGCTAGATGTGCCATAATACGTAATTCGATTTGTGAATAATCCGCCGCTAATAATTTATAGCCTGGCGGGGCAATAAAAGCTTGCCTAATACGACGCCCTTCTG
>CALYQH010000140.1 GCA_945283395.1 uncultured Ventosimonas sp.
TATAAGGATACTAGAAGATAGCAGAAACTTAGTCAAAGAAATGTCAATAACTAGTTAATTTTATCTATTTATAAAAAAATATATGCTTTGCTCAACTTTATAATCTTTTAAAAAAGATTTAACCTACCTAAAGCTGCTATATGGTAGAATTAGTAATTTAATTATGACCTTATCTCATTATGTTATTTGCTAATCACTATTGGAAAAAATGGCTCCGTAAACATGGTTGTAAATTAGCTAATGGCTTAGAAGCTATACATAAAAATTCTTTAGTGATAATAGAAAGCCCCGTTACACTTGGTCACATGAACATAAGAGCAACTAATTTAGTTATTGGAGCTCATACATTTATTCGTAGTACTGCAAAATTAGATCTTGTTAGTAGTATTGGTCGTTTCTGTGGATTCAGTAGTAATGCCTATATAGGCCACGAAAAGCAAAGCCATCCCATGAACTGGGTAAGTACGCACCCTTTTCAATTTTCAGTGGAGAACGCACCTTTTCCTTATCATCCAGTAACAAAACCTGTCATTATAGAACATGATGTATGGATGGGCACTAATGTTACTATTTTAGAAGGTGTTCATATAGGCACAGGTTCCATCATTGCTTCAAGAGCAGTTGTAACTAAAGATGTCCCCCCCTATGCCGTAGTGGCGGGAAATCCTGCTAAAATTGTTAAATACCGTTTGCCTGAAGAAATTTACAAACAACTACTAGCCAGCCAATGGTGGGAATATCCTCTTGAAATATTAAACACGTTACCTCTTAATGATCCGCAACAGTTTTTGATGGAAATAGCCAGTATCCCTTTGATAAAAGCTGAATATACTAAAATAAAACTTACTAGACAGCGTTGTGAAGAAATTTAGATGATTATTAATGGTTTATAGATGACGAAAACACATTGATTACTATAACTCCTACTACTATGAGTGCCATTCCTATTAAACTAGCTGTATCCAACTGCTGCTTAAAATAAAGCCAACCTATTAAAGAAATTAGTACTATACCTACGCCTGACCAAATAGCATAGGTAATACCCATAGGTAAGCTTTTTAAGGTAATAGATAACATATAAAAAGAAATAACATAACCAATAATAACTATAATACTTGGTGTCAACTTAGTAAATCCATTAGAGGATTTCAAAGCAGTAGTAGCAATTACTTCTGTCACTATAGCTAAAGATAATAATCCCCATTTCATAAAAGGTAGACCTCAACGCCAATTTAAAAAAATATTATACGTTTTCTAAGTTAGCTTAGCTAAAACTATTTATAAGCTATAATAGTGAGCTTATAGCCACCTAAGACTAATATGTACATAGCAAGCTAGCTATTAAGCTGTTAGAATCACAAATAAATCATTAAGTTAAATCTTATTTAAAGTATGTTTAAAACTACCTATTGTTCATGCCCAATTATTTAGTTATTTTATTATTTTTCTCTCTTAGCCTTTCTAGTTGGGCAGCTAATCAAGTAACTATTCAAGTCTCTCACATAAATAAAGCTGTCAAAGAAAATATTGAAAATCAGATAGGAAATTATAAAGATGATAGCCGAACTGGATTCCTCTACTAAAAATAAGCCATTAAAAGGTGATTTTACAATAACTGGCTTACATCTGAATATTTTTCAACCTTTCATTGCTCAATTAGAACAATTAACTGGTAAAATCAATAGTTTTGCCAACATTAGCAGCACACTCACTAAACCCTATATAACTGGCAAAATAAAACTTATAGAGGGCAATATGTCTGGCGATATACCCACCAGTTTAGAAAAAGTACCAATAGCTGCCGCAATAGAGGGTGAATCGTTAAAAGTTAATGGGGATTGGCATAGTGGCTCAAATGGCTATGGCACTGTTACAGGAATTATTGCTTGGAGTAAAGAACTTGATGTTAATTTATCAATGCAAACTGATAAACTACCCGTCATAGTAGCACCTTATGCATAATTACAAGCTGCAACCCATCTTAAATTAAGTATACAAAAAAATACCGCTGCTTTAACTGTTATAGTGCAGATACCTAAGGGAAAAATTACTGTTAGAGAAATTCTGCCTACAACCGTTAAAGTCTCATCTGATGCTAAAGTAATTAATAATCAAGTTACCTCCAACCCCCAAAGCCTCTTATAATTAAAAACAAATATAGAGGTCATAATAGGGGAAGAACATTTGCAATTTTCAGGTTTTGGCTTAACACCAACCCTAGTAGGCAGATTAAAAGCTACTAATAATTTAGTTACGCAAGGAGAAATTAATTTAAAAGATGGTCAATTTCGAGCTTATGGGCAAAATCTAGACATTCGCCGAGCTCGTATTATATTTGTAGGTTTACTCACTAAACCTCCACTAGATATAGAAGCAATAAGAGTAGTAGATGAGGTAACTGCTGGTTTACGAATTACCGGTCTAGCTAGTCAACCTAAGGTAACCATTTTCTCTACTCCCGCTATGAACCAATATCAAGCTTTATCCTATTATTTTGGGTAGGCCTATGGGGGCTGGTGATACTTATATACTAGCTAGAGCCGCCTTAGCACTTGGCGTAACAGGTGGTTCTCCAATAATAGGGAATATTGCTGATAAAATAGGTATTGAAGATTTCCAATTAGACACAACAGGTAGTGGAGATAAAACTAGTATTGTAGCCATTAGTAATATAACTGATAAACTCAGTATTCATTATGGTTTTAATATTTTTCAGGCTATTAATAATATAATGCTACGCTATAAACTTTCTAAAACCATTTATTTAGAGGCAACAACAGGCGCAGCAAGTTCATTAGATCTTTTTTATAAAAAGAGCTTTTAAGTAAAAAATTATAAATTCTCGCTACGCACTCTGGCAACTGCTTGTAACCAGCCTTTATAAAGTTGACCACGTTTTTCAAGTGACATATTAGGAGCAAAATCTTGCTGTAAGTGCCAATAACTAGCAATTTCATCTAAATCTTTATAAATGCCTGCTTGTAATCCTACTAGCCAAGCCACTCCTAATGCTGTAGTTTCACTAACCTCTGGTCGCTTTACTGACACATGTAAAATGTCAGCTAGAAATTGCATTAACCAGTTATTCACTACCATGCCGCCATCTACTCTTAAATCAGTCACTTGTTTAGCATCATCTTCTTGCATCGTCATTAATAAATCGCAAGTTTGATAACAAACAGATTCAAGCCCAGCAGTAACAATCTCTTCAATGCCTGTATCTCTGGTCAAACCAAAAATGGCCCCTCGTGCTTTAGGATCCCAATAAGGAGCTCCCAAACCAGTAAACGCAGGTACTAAATAAACTCCCTTGGTATCTGCGGTAGCTTGAGCTATAAGCTCTGTATCCTCAGCACTATTAATCAGCTGTAAACCATCTCTCAGCCACTGAATAGTTGCTCCTGCCACAAAGATACTTCCTTCTGTAGCATATGTAGCTTTACCTTTTAAACGATAGGCAATCGTAGAAAGCAATCTATTACGTGATTTAACAGGTTGTTTACCAGTATTTTTAATCATAAAACAACCTGTACCATAGGTACTCTTGACCATGCCTTCTTTAAAACAAGCTTGTCCTATTAACGCTGCCTGTTGGTCGCCAGCTATTGCTAAAATAGGAACCGCCATATCAAATAACTGTTGATTGGTATAACCAAAAGATGCGGCACAATCTAATACTTCTGGTAATAATGCCTTAGGTATATTAAATAATGCTAATAGTTCTTCATCCCATTGTTGACTATGGATATTAAATAATAAGGTTCGAGCTGCATTAGTAGCATCAGTATAGTGAGATTTACCCGCTGTTAAATGCCATAATAAAAAACTATCTACCGTTCCAAATTTTAACTTTCCTTGATTGGCCATTTCTCTAGCATGCGCTACATTTTCTAGAATCCAACGTATTTTAGTAGCTGAAAAATAAGGGTCAATTAATAATCCCGTTTTATCACTCACCAACGATTCTAAATTTTGATTTTTTAACTCGGCACAATAATCAGCTGTCCGCCTATCTTGCCAGACAATAGCTGGATAAATAGCCTTACCAGTATCAGCATCCCAAACAATAGTAGTTTCCCTTTGATTAGTAATACCTATACCTATAAGATCTTTTGCAGTTAAATTAGCTTGTCGCAAAGCTTGATGAATCAATTCGATTGTTTTATCCCACAACTCATGTGGCTCATGTTCAACCCAACCATCTCGCGGAAAAGATTGAATAATCTCTTGTTGAGCAGTAGTAATAGGCTTACCTAATTTATCAAAAATAATAACTCTACTACTGGTGGTTCCCTGATCAATAGCTAAAATATAACCCGCCATTTAGTCTTTCTCTCTAACAATAGCTACAAAAGAAGCAGCAAGAACGTTAGCTAGATCTTGCGGAGCTAATGCCACATCTAATCCTCTTCGCCCACCACTCACATACATAAGGTCTAAAGTTTTAGCAGATTCATCTATAAAGGTTTTTAAATGTTTCTTTTGCCCAAGTGGGCTGATACCACCTATCAAATATCCAGTGCTCTTTTGTGCTAAGTCAGGGTTAGCCATTTCTACTTTTTTAACTGCTGCTGCATGTGCTA
>CALYQH010000141.1 GCA_945283395.1 uncultured Ventosimonas sp.
GGCGCTAAGCCATACTATTAGAGGTCTCGAAGCGAGATTAAATATACGCTTATTAACTCGCACTACTAGAAGTGTGTCACCTACCGAGGCAGGAGAAAAACTCCTAAATAATATTGGCCCACATTTTGAAGAAATAGAAACCCAGCTCAAGGTCTTAAGTGAATTACGCGATAAACCAGCGGGAACCATTCGTATCAGCGCTAGTGAACATCCCGTCAACTCCATTATTTGGCCTAAATTAAAAGATTTTTTAGTTAAATATCCCGATATTCATATAGAAATTACGGTAGATTATGGCTTAATTGATATAGTAAAAAATCGTTATGATGCTGGGGTGCGCAGTGGTGATATGATAGCTAATGACATGATAGCCGTTCGTATTGGCCCTGATATGAGAATGGCGGTAGTAGCTACTCCCGAGTATTTCAATAAACACCCAATACCAAAGATTCCCCAACAACTGACCCAACATAATTGCATCAATCTACGCTTCCCTACTTATGGTAATTTATATGCGTGGGAATTTGAAAAAGACGGTGAAGAACAAAAAGTACATGTTAACGGCCAGTTAACATTCAATTTAACTACTCATAGATTCAACGCAGCACTAGCAGGATTAGGAGTAGCTTATGTTCCTGAAGATATGGTTCGCAACTATGTTGCTAATGGCGAATTAATTAGCGTCTTAGAAGACTGGTGCTCCTTTTATCCTGGTTATTATCTTTATTACCCTAACCGGCATCAAACTTCATCTGCTTTTAGCTTATTAGTAGAAACTTTACGTTATAATCCATAAGCAAATAACGATATATATAACAAAAACTATGAATAATTATTTATTAATGAATTATATTGATAAGTTTTATCACTTTTAAATACTTATCATGGATTTATTCTAGTGCTATATTTTTAAAATTAATAAACTGCTAGGAGAAAAGCTTTGACAACAAAAGTATTAGGCTATGCAGCACCATCTGTAAAAGCACCTTTAGCACCCTTTCATTTTGAGCGTCGAGACCCAAGAGCTGATGATGTAGAAATAGATATTCTTTACTGTGGTGTTTGTCACTCAGATTTACATTGTGTCTATGGTGATTGGCAAGCTATTTTTCCTTTAGTGCCAGGGCATGAAATTATTGGTCGAGTCACTAGGGTAGGCAAAGGAGTCACCAAATTTAAAGTAGGAGACCAAGTAGGAGTAGGATGCATGGTTGATTCCTGCCAGCATTGCGATCCTTGTAAACAAGGTTTAGAGCAATATTGCGAAGAGGGCAATACTCTTACTTATAATAGCCACGATAGACACGATCATTCGCCTACCTATGGTGGATACTCAGAAAAAATTGTCGTTTCAGAGAAATTTGTGTTATCTATTCCTACAGGGTTAGACCTAAAAAGTGCCGCCCCTTTATTATGTGCTGGTATAACTACTTGGTCTCCACTGCGCCATTGGCAAGTTAAACGAGGGGATAACGTAGCGGTAATAGGTCTAGGTGGATTAGGTCACATGGCTATAAAATTAGCTAAAGGATTAGGAGCAGAAGTTACTTTATTTAGCCGCTCGCCTAACAAAGAAGCTGATGCAAGAAGGTTAGGAGCTGATAATATTATTATTTCCACCGATGCCAAGCAAATGGCAGCTCATGCCAATCAATTTGATCTAATCATTGATACCGTACCTTATGTGCATGATTTGAACCCTTATATTGAGACTCTAACCTTAAATGGCAGCATAGTATTAGTTGGTTTTCTAGGTGATTTACCAAAAGTATTAGATACTGCTCCGTTAGTCATGGCGCGTAAATCCATAGCAGGCTCGGTCATAGGGGGGATTGCAGAAACTCAAGAAATGCTAGATTTCTGTGGGAAACATGGTATTACGGCTGATGTAGAAATGATCAATATTGAAAATATCAATGAAGCATATCAACGCATGTTAAAAAGTGATGTTAAATACCGCTTTGTAATAGATATGGCTTCCTTAAAACAACATCAATCATAGCTAGCATTTAATTCCATCATGCCTAATAGTAACTAGTTAATTAGGCATGATGTCTACTAATAAGCTAGCATTACTAAGATTACTAGAACTCTCTACGCTTCGCTCGTTATTTGCTAGAAGGTTTTTTTTGAGAACTATATGCCTGATCTGTCAAAAAAAGACAATCATAAAGCACAAAATTGCTGTCCAGCAACAATAGCCATTATTAGTTTAATTGGCCTATTTTATTAACCTATTTAAGGCATCTTTATGCAACAAGCTCAAGCCAACTTAACACCAAAACAACAACAAATTGCCCTCATTGCCGCATTAACTGCAATAGGCGATTTAACTAATTTAGCCAGTGCCTTACATGAAGGACTAACGACAGCTTTAACTATTAATGAGATTAAAGAAATACTAGTACAGATGTATGCTTATGCAGGCTTCCCAAGAAGTCTCAATGCTATCAATACCTTTATGGCCGTTTTAGAAGAAAGGAAAAGCTCAGGAATTAAGGATAAGCAAGGGCAGGAAGCATCCCCAATGCCTACGCCAATCAATAAATACACCCAAGGGAAAAAGACTTTAGAAACCTTAATAGGCCACCCAGATCCTGGAAAAACGTCAGGGTTTGGAGCTTTTGCCCCCAGAATTGAAACCTTTTTAAAAGAGCATTTGTTTGCTGATATCTTTGCAAACGATATTTTGTCTTATCAAACTAGAGAATTAGCTACTGTGGCAGCCCTAGCTAGCATGCATGGCGTAGAGCCCATGTTACAAGCCCATATAAAAATGAGCCTAAATACAGGCTTAACTATAGCTCAAATTAAACAAATAATGGCCATTGTAGCAAAAGCGATAAGTCAACAACAGGCTAATATAGGGCTACAAATCTTAGCAAAGATGACAAATAGCTAGCCAACATAATAACTAACTATGCCTAAAGATGGTTAATTAACCCTCTTAGAAAGCTGGTTCAAGCCTTTGTCTTTTTCTAAATAAAAAATTGAACAAACTACTTTTAGAATATTCTAAACTAAATCATTTATTTTCTGTGGTTATTAAGTGTACACTAATTAACCCTTAATCCTAACTGCTTATTAAAATTAAACAAAGTAACATGAATAGCTATGACTACTAATACCGAACCTTTTGGCACTTTATTAGGCTATGCCCCTGGTGGAGTTGCCATTTATTCATCCGATTATAGTAAGATTAATCGGCAAGACTACCCTGACGACTCATCGTTTCGCAGTTATTTGGGGCACGAATATATGGGTTATAAATGGCAATGTGTTGAATTTGCCAGACGTTTCCTCTATTTAAACTATGGGGTAGTTTTCACTGATGTCAGAATGGCCTATGAAATATTTTCATTACGTTATCTACGTCAAGTTGTTAATGATGCTATTCTACCTTTACAAGCATTTAAAAATGGCAGTAAAAAACTACCTACTGCTGGTTCATTGCTAATATGGCAAGAAGGCGGAGAATTTAAAAAAACTGGGCACGTTGCTATTATTACCGAAGTGCTAGCTGAGAAAGTACGCGTTGTAGAGCAAAATGTGTTGCACACCCGTTTACCCGCAGGGCAACAGTGGACACGGGAGTTACCAATGTCCACCACAGAAGATGGCTACTTTATAAAAGATACCTTTGATAATACTACCATTTTAGGCTGGATGACCCAAACTGAGAATACAGCCTATAGTTTACCGCAGCCTATTACCTCCCCTGAATTGCTTGCCATTCATACCGCAAGATTAAAAGAACATGGCCAATTCAATGGTAAATGGTTAAACGAACAAGACCCGCTAGAACATGCTTATGTTTCAGCTATGCATGGCCATATTATTAATAGTGATGATATTTATAGATATTTCACTATCTCTAAAAGTGCGGAACAAGAACTTATTAGAGCTACTAACGAACTACATCTAATGTACCTACATGCAACTGATAAAGTACTTAAAGATGATACTTTATTAAGGCATTTCAATGTTCCAGAAATTCTTTGGCCACGCTTAAGATTATCATGGCAAAGGCGCAGATACCAAACTATTACCGGCCGTTTAGATTTTTGCATGGATGCAAGGGGCTTAAAAGTATATGAATATAATGCTGATTCTGCTTCATGCCATGCAGAAGCCGGTTTAATAACAGAGTTATGGGCACAACAAGGTGAACTTAAGCAAGGCTCTATCCCCAGTCTAGACCTATTAGATACTTTAAGTGAATGCTGGAAACACAGTGATGCCAAGCTACTCGTGCATATTATGCAAGATAAAGATAGTGAAGAAGATTATCATGCTTTATTTATGCAAAAAGCTCTAGTTAAAGCTGGTTTTAAAACCAAAATTTTACATGGTTTAGATAAATTACAATGGGATAAAAGAGGCCAACTAATAGATGATGAAGATCAAAAAGTAACGTGTGTCTGGAAAACATGGGCATGGGAAACTGTTCTGGAACAATTACGTCAAGAAACTGAAGAACAAAAAGCAGCTCCTCCTATACGCACCGGACACCCTGAAAACAAAGTTCGCCTAATAGATGTACTGTTAAGACCCGAAGTAACTGTATTTGAGCCTTT
>CALYQH010000142.1 GCA_945283395.1 uncultured Ventosimonas sp.
TGTGTATTTGTATTCCATTCCCATCGTTAAAAAAGATGAATGATAACTTGAACCTATAGCGTTAAGTGCAGGTGCGATAGTCTCTACTCCTTCTCTTAATCGCACGGAAGCTTTAAGCAACCATGTTAAATGGTAAATATCTTCAAGGCTTAAATTAACTGTTTGTTCTTTTTCATGGGCTATATACTCACCCTCTAAGGCTATATGATGAACATACTCTATAGCTTGAGATAGTTGTTCTAGTGGTAAATCTTCGATACTGGCTACATTGAAGCGTTGATGAACGACTGAATAGGCTTCTGAGTAGGTAAGTGCCTTTTTACTCACCAATAGATTAACAGCGTCTCTTAAAGGGGTGCGTTGGTCTACTGTAGTCTTACTTGGTAATATTACTTGTTCTGATGAACAAAAATAACTATCCTCTAACTTCTCGAAAACTTCCCAAGCTTGATCTGTATCTAACATCTTAGCATGTCGAGCAGCCCCTCGTTCTGTCCATAGGATTAGGCTTCTGGCTTTCTTTTGTACTATTTCATCAGAGTAACTATTAGTTATGCTGTTCTTAAAATCTTTTAATTTATAACCAGTTAGTAAATAGTAGTGTTTCCCTTCAATGAATCTATCCTGATTGCGCTGATAATTCATTCTTATATTAACATCGTCAGTACTATATAGCTTAGCTAATAAATTAGTGGTAATTACTGGAATATTATTGTAAGCAATAACAGATAATGTTTCAGGTGCTATAGATTGAATTTGAGTAGTCATAGCGACTTTCTCCTTACGTTATTTTCTACATTTACCTAATTTCTACACTAGGTGCCAAGAGGTTAGAAAACCACGTAAGTAGGCTGGAGTTATTTCCCTTTCGGGTATTGTATTCCTCGCCCTCTCGGCATAAATCACAGATATAAAAAATCCGCATGCTGTCGGGGCGGTTAATCCGCTTACTGTAAAAGGCTACGACACCTCATAAGCAAACTATACCAACCCTTATAAGCGTTGTCAATTCTTAAAAAGAAGAGGGGAACTAACTATAAACGCAAGCTAATCGCCCTCTTAAATGCTTAAGCTGATGCCTATATTAGAATGTAAGGCCTAGCGGTATGTGAACCTGTTCTGTCTTTCAATACCAACCCTTTAAAAATCACTAAGTCTCCAGTTATTACTGCTCTTTCAGCGTCTGGCAAAAGCCCTGAATTAATATTTAGGTCTTTTACATCTTTACCTGTGATAAAATCAGCTTCATCTAAATAAATAACGGTTGCATCTTCTGCTTTTCTCATGGATATACCTATGAATGATAAATACGTGGTTGAATACAATGCAGTTAGTGACAATTGGAATATTGATACACTAAACCAATCCTTAAAAAATAATGTTGAAGTCTTTTTCAATGGCACAAAGTCAACATACATGACACTTTTTATTGGTAGTACATATGATGAAGCTTTAGATGCCATGAACCTTTTAAAGGAAGCAAGGGTAAAAATTGATTTGCGCGAAGAATTACTAAAAAAGGTAATTCCATTCCCAAATAAAAAGAGTTAGATATAAGTTGCCATTTATCGCATGGCTACGGTATGGTCACGGCGAGGTGACTACTGTAATAGCAATGAATAGAGCCGCCCATACTGCCAGTGTTATAACCCACTTGCTGGCTTGGGTGATCTTTATTATTTTCCAGCTAAAGTGATCTCCCAAACAATTAAACCGTTATCTAGCTTTTTGATGTTTACGTCTGTAACGTAAAATTCTCCGAAGGTATCACCAATATCAATTGGCGCATAGTCACAAACTGTATAATTCGAGTCATCGTTCCTGTCTGCTACCCCGTATTCGCCATCTTCATTAGGTGCCGTTACCCAATCATCGGGCGGTACTAAGAAGTTATTGAGCATCGACTGATCCTCAAATAGTATTTGAATAGTGTTTTTCATATTTAAATCCTCTTTAGTTAACTAGCCAAGTCACTAATTTTGCATATTTTTATATCTTCTAATTTTCTATCTTTTATCTTTTTAATCCTTTCAATTACTCCTTCATTAACTTCGTCTATGGTTGCGGAAACAATGTCTTTTAATATTTTTTCCACTTCTTCTCTATATGATGATCTTAATATTTGCTTTATTGTAAATTCGACTCTGTCTGACCATGCTGGGCCATTAGTAGAGTTACCATTTTTATCAACATTTTGATTTAAAAACTTAGCAGATTCATTTTTAATAAAGTCATCAAGTGATTGGTTTTTATCAACCATAAAGTTAGTTATTTTTTCTTTTATTAATGGCTCTGTTATTTCTTTACATAATTCCGTTAAAAATTTTTCAGTGGCTGAAGTTATCGCTAAATTAATTTTTTTATCAACTGAGTTTTTTAACTTATCTAGAATATTGTCATCAATAATATAATGATCTCCATATTCATCTTCTGCATACTTATTCTCTAAGCATTTCTTAAAAAGTTTCTCAGATAAATTATCTATCACTTTTTCTATTAAAGTTTCTTCATTTAAGTTGAGAATTTTTAATAATGATTCTATATTTTCCATTTTTGATTTCCTCACTGGTTGACAATTAACTAATAAGATCACCCTATGAAAAGGTGCTGTTATTAACGAACTAGATAGTGCCTGACTTATTTAGCCACGCTCAGGCGAACGTGATCTCGCCTTGTTCCCCAACAGAGCGAAAATGGATATAATGGAGTTACCCCAACAGAGATAAAGGAAAATTGAAATGGCCGAGCAGAATAAAAACGGTAGTTCTGGAGACTCTAACCAGAACCAAAGCAATAAACCTAGAGAATATGGTACTGGGCAGGGATATGCAAAAGATCAAAAACCCAAGAAAAAATAATGCAGTAATGATAATGCTATCCCTGCTAAAGGGGTAGCCGAGGAAGCAATAATAGTATTATTAAGGCTGTTTGCTATCTTCTCATTAATTTCTTCCATTTCTTGAATAGCTACTTGAAGTGTGCCTAGTCTGTATCTTTTAAAAACGGGTAAAGATTTTCTTTCACCTGTATAGCCAATAGAATTGAAGTAGTTATAATCATCGTCATTAAGCTCCTTATATACGCTTAAATATGATGATTGTGGATCAGTTGTTTTTAGCGGCCTATCTACTCTTTTAATGCATTTAAGAACAACTGATAATGAACATAAAGACCACCCTATACAGAAAGTCAACAAGCCAACACTTAGAAAACTAACTTTAGCTTGCTGCGTCAAAAGAAGAAAAGAACCGCCTGCTCCTAACAAAAAAAGGTTCAATATCTTAAAAGCTAATTCTCTAGTAGAGTTAGTATTATTAAATACTTCAGTAAAGCTCCTATCTCCTTGTTCTTCAAGAATTGCCAAGGTCTCATCATCTACATCTATAAAATAATCATTTTCAATATTTTTGATTTTCATATTATCTCCTTAATTTATCTAGCAAATATAACATATTCTAAAACTCACTCACAAAATGAGCTTTAGAATAAGTGTTTTCAAGCTGTCTACATTTCCATGTGAGGGCGCAAGCCTCTACTAAAACTCGCTACTGGCGACAGAATTAGTCCACTAGTAGACAGCAAGTCATATAGAACATGGGTTCTATACGGTTGATAATGACGTATCAACTCGCCACGACTTGGGTCTGCTCCTACTCAAGGATATACAGTCCTTGTTAGGGTCGTGGGCAGGATCTTAAGTTTTTAAAGAGCATGCTTTTTAAGGAAGCGTAACCTTAATAATCTTTAATTAATCGCCATAGCCATCGCCACAGCTGCTCGCTCAACTATCCCCTATAGCCAAGGGTATTGCTCTGCAATCTCTATTGCTTGACTTGCGCTATCTGCTTCTACAAGTGCAAATAGATGTTCTGTAATATCTATAGCGTAATAAGCCATAATTAACCTCTCTTAGCTCTTTCTGTTTTAGCTAGTTCTAGGACTGAAATTGAGATATTTCCAAAACAACATTCGCAAAGAGTAATAACTAACTCCCCGTTTTTCTCATCCCAAAATGTAACCTCAGCCTGTGGCACTTCTTTAATTGCTCCATGTGCTTCGCTGCCACATATAAAACAAGTAATCGGCTTAATGTTTAAAAGTTTTTTAAATTGCTCAGTTGAGCAATTGTTTACTATTGAACCGTGCGGAAAAATCATATTAATACCCTGTTAAATAACTACTAATAATCCAAGCTGTCATAGCCACCCACAGCCCACTAAAAACCACTTTAAACACCAAATCATCGATATTAATCTTCGGCTTTAACTCACTAGCTAAAGGTATTCTTTTATCTTCTAGCTCTATAATCATGCTTTATCCCTCTGGGCTGATTTATCTATGTTTTGTAAAAGTGTTTGAACGTAAGCTAAAGAAGCCATCAATTCAGCTTCGTAATCATCGTCATCTTTTAAAGTATCTATATTTAACAAGTCGACATCGTCATCATTACGATGTAGTTTCGCTCTCACTCCAGTTTTATCGAAACTAAAGTCAATCTCATAGCGTTTGCTTTTTTCGTTTATCTGATCTATTAACGCGACTAAACTTTCTATTTGCATGA
>CALYQH010000143.1 GCA_945283395.1 uncultured Ventosimonas sp.
GCTTAAGATTGTCTGTAGAACTTATGCATGGTGATAATGAGTTTGCTGAAGATATGGTGCGTGATATAGAGGATATGAATGAGATTCTCGACCAATTCATTGCTTTTATTAGAGATGGTAAGGACGAACCCTTAGAAACCACTAATTTTAATGAATTAGTGCAGGAAACTTTAGCTCCCTTCAATCAAAGTGAGCCAAAAGTAAAGTTATTTTTAGAGGAGATACCGCCTATCCAATTAAGGCGAGTTTCCATTAAAAGATTGTTGATTAATTTGGTTAATAATGCCTTAAATTATTCTCATGATAAAGTAGAGGTTACTACTTATTTAGCTAATAAAAATAAATCTCCCTATGTAGTGCTTAGCGTGCTAGATAGAGGCTCAGGTATTCCAGACAATGAGCTAAATCTTGTATTTGATCCTTTTAAAAGAGGCAATGTGGCACGTAGCGGTAAAGGATCAGGATTGGGATTAGCTATTGTAAAACGTATTGTTGATCAACATGGCGGGCAAATTGAATTGCTCAACAGAGTAGGCGGGGGATTGGAGGCACGAGTGAGTTTGCCTATTGGTTTAATGCTGCCTAGTACTTGTTAGTAGCTGTTGCTGGTAATAGCTTTAAAATAGTTGATTGATAGTGACTATCGCCGATTGCTATAAAATAAGGATTTAGATAATTCGCTTTAGCTTTATAAGCTAGAGGTTTCCCTTGATCGGTTAATACTACCCCGCCTGCTCCTTCTAGGACCCCTTGGGCAGCAGCTGTATCCCATTGGCAAGTGGGAGCAAATCTAGGATAGCAATCTGCCTCTCCTGTTGCTATTAAACAAAATTTTAATGAACTACCAATATTCTTTTGTGAAATTTTAGTGGATTGTTGCAAGGAGCTTATAAATTGTTGTTGTTCGGGGGATGTATGCCGATGACTGGCTACTATTGCTAGCTGTTGATCGTCGATGGGACGACAATGAATTGCCTTGTGGTTGCCGTCTTGGTCTTGTTGCCATGCGCCTAAAGATTTTCCGCCAAAGAAACAATTCCCTGTCACAGGTATCCCTACCACTCCAAATATTACTTGGCCTTGTTCAATAAGTGCCACATTGACAGTAAAGTCTGATCTATTATCTATAAATTCTTTAGTTCCATCTAACGGGTCAATTAACCACCATCTTTGCCATTTGAGTCTTGTGGTTAATGATATGTTGCTAGATTCTTCAGAAAGAATAGCTATAGCTGGTGCTAAGTTAGTTAAACCCTGTATAAGTAGTTTGTTAACAGCAATATCAGCTTCTGTAACAGGAGATTTATCTGCTTTTAAGGATATAGCATTTGGTTTATTACCCCAATAAGCTAAACTAGCTTGCCCGGCCTTTTGGACTAAACTAATCACTTGTCGCATTAAAGTTAACATAATGCAAATACCCCTCTATTGACCAGTATATCCCTTACTATATAAAGTGCAGCAATAGCTCTTCCTTCTGAAAATCTTGGATTTAAACTAAGCTCTAATAAGTTTGCTAAACTACCGCTGCAAACGCTGATGGTTTCAGGCTCATCACCGGGTAATTTTTCAGGATATAAGTCATCTGCCAGTACTACGTGGATGCTTTGAGTCATGTAGTTTGGTGAGAGGCTTAAGGAGGTAATATATTCTAACTTTCTAGCGCCATAGCCAGCCTCTTCTTTAAGCTCTCTATTAGCAGCTGCCAAAATATGTTCATTTTTTTCAATAAGACCGTTATTAATATATAGTTGATAATCATATAATCCTGCTTCATACTCTTCAATAACTATAAAATGTTCGTTATCTAACAAGGCTACTATCATGACAGCACCAGCACCCCTGCTGCTAGCTAAGCGCTCGTAAGTTCGTTGCGTACCATTATTAAAGCGTAATTGTAATTGTTCCACCTTAAATAAATTACTGGATGCAACAATTTGTTGGTTTAAAATGGTTGGCTTTTTTTGCATGATAGTCTCTTTTTTAAAATAGTCTTATTATCATAACTTGCTTAACGTTATTTGTGAAAATTTTATGCAATTACCTTGGTCAGAGATTAAAACGGTTCTATTGGATATGGATGGAACCTTGCTAGATCTATGTTTTGATAATTATTTTTGGTTGGAATATTTACCTCTTTGTTATGGACAAGCATATAATTTATCTTTAGCTGAAGCTAAACAAACATTGTTTTTTCAGTTTGCAAAACATCAAGGACAACTCACTTGGTATTGTGTAGATCATTGGACAGAAGTGTTGGGTTTACCCATCATGCAGTTGAAGCAACAAGTTTCTCAGCTAATTGGCTGGCGCAAGCATGCTGAATATTTTTTAATGAAACTAAATGAAATGGGCAAAGAGGTTATTCTAATTACTAATGCTCATCCTAAATCATTAGCTTTAAAAATGCAGAAAGTAAATTTAGCACCCTGGTTTAAGCATTTAATAAGCTCTCATCAATATGGTTATCCAAAAGAGAGTCAGATATTTTGGCAAAAATTGCAACGTGCAATAAACTTTTGTCCAGAAAATACCTTATTTGTGGATGATAGTCTTAATGTGTTAGAGGCTGCCAAACAATATGGGATAGCTTTTCTGTATACAATTGATGAGCCTGATAGCCGATTAATGAAAGCTAAAGAAGTGCATGATTTTAGGGTGATTAAAGATTATCAAGATTGTTTTTCTATTTAATTAAGTAGGCCAGTAATATATTGTAATTAAATATGTGCAGATAAAAAGTTAGCAGTTGAGTGTTGCTATAGTTTTCTTCTAAGTCGTTATATAATTAATTGTAAATAAAGGTAATATTTTGTATTAGTAAGTATTTTTAATCTTTCTTAGGGAGGGATTGCTAATACGTTGGTACTAATACATTATACTAAAAGCTATTGAAGATAATTGAAAATTATTAAATAATTATTGTATACTATGAAGAATTCTTTGTCAAAAGTTATAGAGTGACTTTAGAAGTGCTCTTTATAATATTTTAAGTAGTCTCGTTGTAATTTTATAAAGTATTTAAATTTATTTCAGTCTAATGGAGCGTTAAAATATGACTCTTTTTTCTAAATCTAAGCTAGCATTAGGTGGTTTAGTATTAACAACAGGCTTATTGGCAGGTTGTGCTGGTAACCCACCAACTGCGCAAATGGATGTTACAAAGTTAGCTGTGAATAATGCAGTGAGTGCTAATGCAACACAATTTGCTCCTGCGGATATGCAATCAGCTCAAGAGAACTACCGTAAAGCTCGTGTAGCAATGGATGAGAAAGATTATGATCAAGCCAAAGTGCTTGCCGAAAAAGCAGAATGGGATGCCCGTGTAGCAGAACGTAAATCTCAAGTTATTAAAGCTAAAATTGTTGATCCCGCAGTGATCAAAACTGACTCAATAAAATAAGCTTTATTAGTTGAATAATCATTATTAATCTTTTCAAAGGAAACTTTGGCTATGCGTAAACATATTTTAGTTCCAACTATTTTAGCGTTAGGTCTAGGTCTTGCAGCTTGTGCAGATAAACCAAATCCTGATTTAGAAAAAGCTCGTGCTGATTTTATTGCATTACAAAATAATCCTAAGGCCAATCAATGGGCTAATTCAGAAACTAATGATGCAAGTAATGCATTAGATAAAGCAGATAAAGCTTATCGTGATGATGCAAAACCAGAAGTAGTGAGTCATCTTGCTTACTTATTACAACGTCGTGTAGATCTAGCAAATGCCACCATTGAACTTCGTCAAGCTGAAGAAAATCAACGTGTAAAAGCAAAAATATTAGATATTGCTAAACACACAGCACGTGGTGAAGTAGTGACTTTTGGTGATGTATTATTTGAGTTAGGTAAAGCAGATATTAACTCATCAGCTTATGTTAACTTGCAAAAGTTAGCTGAATTCTTAAAACAAAATCCTGAGCGTCTCGTATTAATTGAAGGTTTTACCGATAGCACCGGTAGTGACTCACTCAATCTAAGATTATCTCAAGATCGTGCTGATGCCGTTGCTCGTGAGTTAGTAAATCGTGGTATTGATTTCAAACGTATTACTACCAGAGGTTATGGTAAAGCTTTCCCAGTAGCTAGCAATAGTAACGCTTCAGATCGGGCATTAAATCGTCGGGTAGAAGTCACTATTTCTAACGATAATAAGCCAGTACCAGAACGTCGCTAATCCTTAATAATTAGTGTTTAACCCTGTTGACGTAAGAGAAAGAGTAAGAGAAACTTTAACTTTTAACGTAACAGGGTTTTTATTTATATGGAAGAAGTGCTAGAAAAATTAAAAGCGTTAGCCGAAAAAGTTCCCTCACCCCTTACCTTACCCGATGAAGATGAGTTAGTAACGATAGAGGAGCAGTTATTATTACCTATTCCTAGCGATTTTAGGCAATATTTATTGATAGCTAGTGATGTGGTATATGGTCATGTGGAGCCTGCTATAGTCACAGACTCTGGCGCGCATAACTATTTACCAGAGATGGCTGCTATGGCTTGGTCTTATGGTCTTCCCCGTTATTTATTACCTTTTTGT
>CALYQH010000144.1 GCA_945283395.1 uncultured Ventosimonas sp.
TAATTAGAACTTCCCAAGAAGTTCGTTTGGGCGATAGAGTATTCCAAACTGAGTCACGTCATATCGACACTAATTTTCAACCTAGTGCACCTAAAACTATGATAAATGCAGAAATAGTCGATGTTCCTAGAGGGGTAACACAGGTTGGTTCAACTGATGTGGTGATAGTTAATAAAGGTGAGCGCGATGGTTTAGAAGCGGGTAATGTATTAACTATTTATCGCTTGGGTGAAACTGTTAGGGATGAGACAGTTGGTGATAAGGTTAAGCTACCTGATGAAGAAGCTGGTATGTTAATGATTTTCCGTACTTATAATAAATTAAGCTATGGCTTAGTATTAACAGCAAATAAACCTTTAAGTGTGGGTGATAAATTAAAAAACCCTCAATAATTAAAAATTTTTATGTAAAAGAGAGGTATATTACCTCTCTTTTTATTATGTATGAAATAATAAAAATATAGCTTTTATTTGATAACATTTAGTTCTAGCTTTATCTTCTGCAAAACCACCAATAATGCCTTTTAGTCAAAGGAGTTAGCCTTAATTGACAGGGTATTACTATTAATAAATAATGACAGCCTAATGATTACTTAAGGATTGAATGATCATAATGATAGAAAATTTATATGGTTAGTTATTTATCTATTGATGAAGTAACAGCTAGATTAGTACTTCATTCTTTGTCTAAGATAGGAAGTAAGCGTTTCCATCAGTTATTAACTTATTTTGGTTCTGCTAAGCAAGCATTAATTGAACAAAAAGCTTGGCGTTATGCAGGATTGCCAGAAAGTTGTCAAAACATAACGTTAACAGAAATTAATGATTTAGTAGATAACTCATTAATGTGGTTGGAGCAGCCCCAACATCACTTGTTATTTAGTGATGATGAGGATTACCCCTCGTTGCTAAAAGAAATTAGTGACCCACCGCCAGTGCTTTTTATTGAAGGTAGTAAAAGTATTTTAGAAAAACCGCAATTAGCTATTGTAGGGAGTAGACATGCTAGTAAGCCAGGGTTAGATACAAGTTTTCAATTTGCTAAACAGCTAGCCATTAATGGTTTTGTGATAACAAGTGGATTAGCCTTGGGAATAGATGGTGCAGCTCATAGAGGAGCCCTAGCAGGGCATGGATTAACTATAGCGGTATTAGGTTGCGGTTTACAACAAATATATCCAGTATCTCACTATGCTTTGGCTTCTGATATTATAGCCGAAGGTGGCGCATTAATTACTGAGTTTCCCCTTAATGCTGCCCCGCAGGCAGCTAATTTTCCAAGGAGGAATCGTATTATTAGTGGCTTAGCCCTCGGGGCGCTTATAGTCGAAGCAACTTTATCTAGTGGATCTTTGATAACAGCTAAATTGGCTGCAGAACAAGGTCGCGAAGTATTTGCTATTCCTGGTTCAATTCATCACCCAGCCTCTAAAGGATGTCATCAACTAATCAGAGAAGGGGCTATGTTAGTTGAGAGTATTGATCACATTTTGGAAGCGTTGCAAGGCTGGACAAATATAGCTAGACCAGATGAGGCAGGAACTATTAGCCAAACAGATAATAATATTTTACTGCAAACGTTGAGGGCAGCTCCTCAAACTAGTGAAGTGTTAGCTAGTAGTCTAAATATTCCTTTTGAGAAAGTTTTAATAGAGTTAACTGAGTTAGAGTTAGCAGGCAAAGTGACTAATGAAGCAGGAATCTGGTATGCCTGTTAGAATAAAATTTCCTTTTTTAATAATCAACAGTAGATAAAAGTTACTAATTTTTCTGTTGATACTCTTTCTATATATTGGTCTTAAATAGAAATAGTAAAACATTTGAATTCATTAACAGTATTAATAGTTAGTATATACTAATTACTTATTGTCTATCTTTTCTAGTATTAATAAATAAAATTATTGGATATTAAAAGATATTTATTTGGAGCTTCTTTTAAAATTAGTGCAATATAAAAGGCAAGTATTAGTTGTGCTTAATTCATAATATATTTATGCTTAAGAGCATGTTTCAAGATCATTAAAAAGTTCTTAAAGTAATTTCCCTAAAAGGTAATAGCCAAAGATTGCAAACTATAAAGAAAAATGATTATCAACATTGTACTAGTTTTTATCCTGCAGGAATTTAGCTATGTTTTTGCTAAGTAACTATCCATTATTCCTATTTGATATAATAGTTAGAGTCTAGATAACTTTAGAAATATTAAATCATGCAAAAAGTTAAGCTATATAAGTATAACAAGTGGTTACCTATTTCTGAGACTAAATTCAAAAGCGAGTATTGATAGCATTATTCACTCGGATGGCTGACATGGCATGATAGGCTAGTAGGTGTGAGAGATGAAAAGCCTTTTATTGTTTATCATGGCAAGACTGAATGGTTTAAGGTCATGCCTATCTCAAGCAATCGAAAGCTATTGGAACTATGTTAATGAGAAAATCCTCTATTAAATTTATATAGCGCTCATTTAATATTCAGTTAATAAATAGTCTTATAGAATTAGTGCAGTAGCTTTATTAATAGCTTGTTTAACCTCATCAACAATAGTATTAATGATAGTTTTGGCAGACTCAATCTTAGTAATAGGATATAAAGATTGGCCACACATTATCATTCCCCACTCAGTATCACCATCTATCATTCCCTTTTTCCCAGCCCCTAAAATAAGTCTCTTTATTTCTTGTTCAGTTGCTTTACCACCCTCAATTTCTAATTGCTGTAACTTAGTAGTTAATGCGTTTTTCAAACTACGCGCAGTATATTTACAAGTCCAACCTGTTACTACGCTATCTGTATCCTTAGCAGCTATTAACATCTCTTTAGCTTTCGGGTGTACACTACACTCTTCTGCTACCATAAATCTAGTACCCATCTGTACGCCTACAGCCCCCATCGTAAGTGCTGCTGCCATACCCCTTCCATCTACTATACCTCCTGCAACTACCACAGGTAAATTTACATGAGGAATAACTTGTGTCATAAGGGCAATAGTGGTTATTTTACCTATATGACCTCCTGCTTCCATACCTTCTACTATTATAGCGTCAGCTCCTTCTACTTCCATTTTTTGTGCTAATTTTACATTAGGTACAACAGGTATTACTTTACTACCTGAAGCCTGTAATCTCTTAATATAAGGCACAGGATCGCCACCTCCTAATGTAACAAAAGCGACATATTCAGCACAGATTACCTCTACTATTTCTTCCTTATTTGGGGCCATTAACATTACATTAACTCCAAAAGGCTTATCTGTTAAGGTTTTAGCCTTTCGAATTTGACTAGACAACTCACCAGCGGTTAACCCCCCGGCAGCTATTACTCCGGTAGCACCGGCATTTGCCACTGCTGCTACTAATCTTGCATCAGAAATCCAAGCCATTGCACCTTGAATAAGGGGAATATCTATACCCAACAATTCAGTTAATGCTGTTTTCATTGATATGGCTCCTAATCTAAATTTTAATTATCTTTTTACTAAATCAATTAAAGCTTCTGCTCATAATAGTAAGCTATTTTATTAATTCAAACAATCTAATACTTAATAATTACAACTAAATTAGATTAATAAAGATTTTCAAAGAAGTTAGCTCATATTTAAAAAACTTGAATAGCTAACTGTCACAGCCCATAATTTAACAAAATTTCTTTGGTAAAAATTTATGATTGATTATTAAATTGTTCCTTTGGAAAAAGCCTATCTACTTCTTAACCATGGTCCCACAGTATTAATAAGCTGTGCTTATGGTGATGAACGCAATGTAATCGCTGCTGGTTGGTGTACTGTTTTAGATTATACCCCTGCTAGAGTCCTTGTTATTTTAGATAAGCAAGGCTATAGCCATCAACTTATCAAAAAGTCTGGTGAATTTGTAATGATGCTACCCAGTAAAGCCATGGCTAAATTAGTTTTACAAGTAGGTGCTTGTACCGGTAGTGCAGTAGATAAATTTGCAGCTTTTGATATGCCTATATTACCTGCTAAAACAGTAGTCGCACCATTAATCAATGGCTGTTTAGCTTTTTTAGAATGTAAATTAATTGATGAACCTCATAACCAAGATACGTATGATTTATATATAGGCGAGGTAACTTGCGCTTGGGCTGACCCTCGGGTATTTAGTAATGGACGATGGCATATCAAAGATGAGTCACTGCGTTCCATTCATTATCAAGCCGGCGGACAGTTCTTTGCAATAGGAGACTCTTTCCAAGTAGAAGAATAATTTTCTATATCTGGAGCCAAATAACACTTTACCAATTATTGGTAGCTTTTGTTTTAGTTAACGATTTTTTAACATAAATATCATACCTACTACTCTTACCTTCTAATTTATAACAAGGTTTAATGCCCTCTATACTAGCTGCTTTACGAGGGCGCTTGACTACTACTCTATGACTAGCTAAGTGTAACGCACTTACAAGTAGTTGCTGAACATCTAAATCAGCACCTATTAATGATTTAAATAAACGCATTTCTTTTTTTACTAAGGCACTTTTATCTCTTTCAGGAAACATGGGGTC
>CALYQH010000145.1 GCA_945283395.1 uncultured Ventosimonas sp.
GATGAGGCTTGTGCTATTTTAGCTGGTGATGCGCTGCAAACGATGGCATTTGAAATATTGGTAGACTCGCAGTTAAACCAACAGCCATCTCAAATTATGTTGCAGATGGTGCAAATTCTTGCTAAAGCAGCTGGAGTGCAAGGTATGGTCGGAGGACAAGCAATTGACTTAGCCTCTGTAGGTGAAAAATTAAACCAATCTCAGCTTGCGTATATGCATAAGCTTAAAACAGGCGCTTTAATTGAAGCAAGTGTCACCCTTGGAGCTGTAGCTAGTGGGAATGCCACTAAAGAAGAAATACTGAATTTGCAACATTATGCTCAAGCAATAGGTTTAGCTTTTCAGGTACAGGATGATATTTTAGACATAGAGAGCGATACCCAAACGTTAGGTAAAACACAAGGTTCTGATCTAGCCTATGATAAGCCTACTTACCCAGCGCTGATGGGATTAGAGGCTGCTAAGCGTTATGTTAAAGAGTTAAATGAACAAGCTATATCATATTTAAGTAAATTCGATCATTCGGCCGATGTTTTGCGAGATCTTGCCAAATATATTGTAGAGCGGCGTTATTGAAATACATAAATAATTATAGATATTAATGAATTACTGATATTTACTATATTAGCTACATGATAAATTTTAGCCTGAACAGAGTTACAAAATAAGCTGTCGATATAGCGTAATAGCTTGACTATTCTATAAAAATATTATCTGGTTGTTTTTATGCTAGTCTCCATAATTTAAAGAAATGTGGTTTATCAAGAATTTTCATGTGTTACAAGATTATATAGATATTTGTATAACTTATTCAGCAAGGAAAATATAAAAGTTGCAATTAGAAAAGTTTCTGTCTTCTAAAAGAGTAGCTTGTAATGAAGCTATTATGAGTAATTTTATTGGTATGCTTAGCTTATTATTAGTTTAAGGTTTATAATTAATATAATTTATGAATTAGTTCAGAAATAATTAGCTAATAGAATATTGGCTAATTTATTGAGTAATTGGTAAATTCTTAATGTTGCCATTTGAATTATTGCGTTAGGAAGAGAAAGCAATTATTTACCTTAATTTTCACACTTAATAAATCAAATCTTTTATCATTGCTTTTCTGGCTTAAAAGCTTTCACTATTCCTTCTTCTTTGAATTGCCTTTGAATTTGCTTTTGTACCTTTTTAGCTTCAGCCTCCTCAATGAATGGGCCTACAAACACGCGGTGAATATTTCCTTCAGTACGTAGATAAGCGTTATAGTTAGCTTTACGTAATTTATCCATAAATGCTTCAGCATTTTTCAAGTTACCTACTGCTACTACTTGAATAGTCCATGTAGCAGTTAAACCATTGGCATCAGGTTGTGATATTACCGGCCTGTTTGTCACATTAGTCGTCGAAGTTGTTATCGTCGCTTGATTAGTAATATTTGTATGGCTATCAGTAGTAGTTGTCTGATTAGCATTAGCTTGAACTGGTTCAGTTATGTTAGCAGGTGGGGTAACAGCAGTAGTTGGTCTTACAAGTTCAGGAGGAGTATCGACTACAGTTTCAGGTATTCTTTCTCCTCTATTATTAAATATCATAGGAAGAAAAACTACTGCTAATACTATCAGTACTAGTGCACCTATCAAACGTTGTTTAAGTTTCCCGTCTAAGTTAGCCATTTTACACCCTAATCAAAATTTTTTAACCAAAGTAAAGCATCAGCAACTACATAAAAAGAACCAAATACTAAAATTTCATCATCAGCTGTTGCCTTTTCAGTCTGTAAGGTTAAAGCTGTTGCAATAGAATTACATGTAGTGACTTGTTGCTGTTTATTTAAAAGGTAACCAGCTAAAGTTGTAGCGCTGTTACTTCGTGGTGTTGTTAAAGGAGCTACTGCCCAGTTATCAATTACAGCTAAGAGAGGTGTAATTACCCCATTTAAATCTTTATCTGCTAATAGACTAAATACGGCGTATCTTCTCCCTTTAATTGGATGGTCTGTTAGATATTGTGCTAGAAAATTTGCTGCATGCGGGTTATGTCCTACATCTAATAAAAGATGAACCTTCTTGCCTTTGAAATCTATAGTATGGTGCTCTAAACGACCTGTTACAGTAGCTCTTTGTAAACTATTAATAAGTTTACAGGGTTGCCAAGGTAAACCCAATAAGGCATAAACTTGCAAGGCTGTTGCTGCGTTAGCTAAAGGTAGGGATAATAATGGTATATTCTTTAACTCTAATAGATGACCTTGCTTATCATGTCCTTGCCACTGCCAACATTGATTATTAATAGTAAACTTAAAATCTTTATCTCTTATGAGTAAAGGAGTTTGTTTTTGCAAAGCCTGTCCTATTAAAGCAGATGGAGGATTATTGTCACCACATACCGCAGGGTGACCCTGTCTAAAAATTCCAGACTTTTCAATAGCTACAGAATCTCTCGTATTACCTAGCCACTCCTGATGATCTATACCAATACTAGTGACAACCGCTATATCTGCATCCACTATATTGACGGCATCTAAACGCCCACCTAGACCCACCTCTAATATAGCTGCATCTAAATTAACTTGTTGAAATAACATCAAAGTGGCTAATGTGCCAAACTCAAAATAAGTAAGAGAAATATCACCACGACTTTTTTCAATGATATCAAAAGCATTACATAATGCGCTCTCTGTTACCTCTTGACCATTAATAACTATCCTTTCTTGATAATGGAGTAAGTGAGGAGAAGTATATAATCCTACCTTTAACCCTTGGTTTGCTAATAGCTTAGTTATAAAAGCGCAAGTGGAGCCTTTACCATTAGTGCCAGTTACTGTGATAACAAGAGGCGCAGGACGCGTTAGTTTGAGTTTAACTGCTACTTGTTGTATACGTTCTAGCCCCATATCAATAGAGCTAGGATGAAGTTTTTCTAAATAAGCTAACCAATCTTTTAGATTAGAGTTAATCATTCTTGTACAATAGTTTCAGTAACTTCAACTTTTTCGCTTTTAGGGGCTGGTAATCCCTGAAGTTGAGCAAGTATTTTAGCTATTCGATTCCGTAATTCATTGCGAGAAATGATTGAATCAATTGAGCCATGCATTAATAAAAATTCACTACGTTGGAAACCTTCTGGTAACTTTTCACGAACTGTTTGCTCTATGACCCTTGGGCCAGCAAAACCTATTAAAGCATGAGGTTCTGCAATAATAATATCACCTAACATAGCGAGACTAGCAGAAACGCCACCATAAACTGGGTCTGTTAAGACCGATATATAAGGTAATCCTAACTCCCTCATACGAGCTAAAACTGCCGAAGTTTTAGCCATTTGCATCAGAGATAGCAAGGCTTCTTGCATGCGAGCGCCCCCAGAGGCTGAAAAGCAAACCAATGGGCAACTTTTTTCAATAGCTACATTAGCTGCTTGGATGAATTTTTCTCCAACCACACTTCCCATGGAACCGCCCATAAAATTAAACTCGAAGGCACAAGCTACAATGGGATAGTTATATAGTGTACCGCTTATAGCTACTAAAGCATCATTTTCACCGGTAGCTTTTTGTGCGGCTGTGAGACGATCTTTATATTTTTTAGAATCTTTAAATTTTAGCTTATCAATCGGCTGAAGGTCTTTAGCAATTTCTTCACGTCCATCGTTATCAAGAAAAATATCTAATCTTTTACGTGCCTTAATACGCATATGATGACCACATTTAGGGCATACATCGAAATTCTTTTCTAGTTCAGGACGATATAACACTGACTCACAAGATGGACATTTATGCCAAAGTCCCTCTGGTACTGAGCTCTTCTTAGATTCAGAGCGCATAATGGAAGGAATTAATTTATCTACCAACCAATTACTCATGCTTACTTTTTCCTCTTAACTTAAGGGGGTAAGAGAATTCTAAACTATAACGAGAATTCACTAAGATTTTAATGAAAGGCTATTTTAACCTTAATAACTAAAAAAAGTTATTTATTTCTTTAATAATTCATCTATCCCTTTATTATAAACTGCTTTTTACTTTTTTAATAAAAGCTTTTATTTTGCTTGCATCTTTAATACCCTTGCTAATTTCAACTCCTCCGCTAATATCTACTGCATAAGGTTTAACTTTTTGGATTGCCAACTGGACATTACCTATCGTTAAGCCGCCTGCAAGAATTAACGGTTTATTTATTGAGAAGGGGATAATAGACCAATCAAAAGTTTTACCTGTACCCCCTTGTACACCAGCTATATAAGTATCTAATAAAATACCTTGGGCATTTGCATAAGGTGCTATCATAGCATTAATACTCATATTTGCATGAACTCTTAGAGCTTTTAGCCAAGGACGATTAAATTGTTCACAATAACTGGCTGGTTCCTCTCCGTGAAACTGTAACAGATTTAATGGGATTTCTGTTAACACAGCATCAACAAATTTTTTATCAGCATTAACAAATAACCCAACAGTAGTGATAAAAGGAGGGATAGCTTCACATATCAATTTATCTTGATTGATAGTAACGGCTCTAGGGCTAGTTTCATA
>CALYQH010000146.1 GCA_945283395.1 uncultured Ventosimonas sp.
CTGGTAGCTTCCTCTAGATTAACCCCTGTAGCAAGATCAAAAGAAATATACGAAGAAGCAAATTGCCCTTCATGTCTTACACTATCCTTTTGTAAACTATATTCATAATGAGTGAATGCCGATAAAGGTACTCTTTTACCATCTTTAGTAATTACTTGTAAATCCTTTAATATACTGGGGTATTGGGCATATTTAGGATTTACTTCCATTACCACTCTATATTGATTTAAACTGTTAAAGATAGTGGAAATTTGTCGTTGGCTAAAAGAGTTATTAAGTACATCCATCACCTCGCTCATATCAACTCCTAACCGTTTTGCCATTGCTCTATCGATAGTTAATGAAATTTGTTGAGCTCCTTCATTATCATCAGCATCTACATTGGTTATTTGTGGGATCTGCCTGAATGCATCAGCTACCTTAATAGTCCATTTTCGCAATAAATCCAGATCATCTCCTAATAGTTGATATTCGCTATCTGATCTTTGACCTTGCCGCATATTTAATTGGATATCTTGCGCCACCATTAAAAACATTCTAGCACCAGCCACTTTAGGCGCATTATCCCTTAATCTATTAATAATATTTTGTGCACTAGCTAGACGTTGACTACGAGGTTTTAAGCGCACTATCATTACGGCATTGTTAATGCTATTACCCCCACCAATAAAACCAGCAATATTTTCCACATCAGGATCTTGCAAAATATAGTTACGTAATTGTTCTACCTTAGGTTGCATGATTTGAAAAGACATAGCATCATCCCCCCTAATAAATCCCCATAACACACCGGTATCCTGTTCAGGTAATAAAGTTTTAGAAATACTAATATATAGATAAATATTTAAACCAATGGTAACCAATAGAATTATTATCATCGTTCTTGAATGTTTTAAGGCCCACCCTAAACTAACCCTATAACCCTTTGTTAATCTACTGAAAAAATCATTAAATATTTTTTGCCAAAAATTAGTTTTGTTCTGTAGATCCGGCTTTTTTAACCATTTAGAACAAAGCATAGGTGTTAACGTAAGGGAAACCAACAAAGAAACGATAATTGTAACAGATAGAGTAATAGCAAACTCCCTAAAGAGTTGCTCAAGAAAACCGCCAAGGAAAAGTAATGACAAAAATACCACCACTAAGGATATATTCATAGACACTAGCGTAAAGCCTACTTCTTTAGTTCCTCTCAAGGCAGCTTTGAAAGGAGACATTCCTCTATCAATATAACGCGCAATATTTTCTAAAACTACGATAGCATCATCTACTACTAATCCTGCTGCTACAATCAATGCCATCAGCGATAAATTATTGAGCGAGAAACCCATTAAATACATAATAGTAAAGGTTCCTATAATAGAAATAGGAACAGCTAAAGCAGGAATAAGGGCAGCTTGCCAATGTCCTAAAAACAATAGAACAACTAAAATTACTAGTATAACAGCAATAACAAGGGTATTTTCAGCCTCATGCAAAGTAGCATTGATACCTGCCGATCTATCCATAGCTGCATCTAAATTGATACTTGAAGGAATGGCTGCTTTAAGCATAGGCAAAGCGTCTCTGATCCCTCGAATAGTTTCAATAATATTAGCTCCAGCCTGCTTACTAATGATTATTAAGATAGCATCTTTTTCATTATAATAACCTGCGTTATATCTATTCTCTACACTATCATAGATTCTTGCGACATCCTGTAATCTGATAGCTGCTCCATTATCATAACGTATGACTAATGTTTTATATTGCTCAGCTTTAGTTAATTGATCATTTGCCTGTATTTGCCATTGATATTTATTATCTTCTACTACTCCCTTAGGCTTACGTATGTTTGCATTGGCAATAGTCTGCCTAACTTCAGATAAAGACACCTTATAATGAGCAAGTTTTTTTGGTTCTAGCTCGATACGCACAGCAGGTAAGGAACTACCTCCAACCTGTACATCTCCTACCCCTTTTACTTGAGAAATTTTTTGAGCAAGAATAGTTGATGCTACATCATAAAGTTGCCCCTTATTTAAAATATCTGAAGTCAAAGATATTAACATAATAGGTGCTTGTGAAGGGTTAACCTTACGATAAGAAGGATTATCTGGCATACCACTAGGTAATAACTCCCTTGCCGCGTTTATAGCTGCTTGGACATCCCTTGCAGCATCATCAATATTACGTTTCAAATCAAAAACTAACATAATATTGGTTGTACCTTGGCCACTCCTTGAGTTCATTTGCTGCAATCCTGAAATCCCCCCGAAAGCTCGCTCTAAAGGGGTTGCTACGGTCGCTGCCATAACCTCTGGACTAGCTCCCGGCAAATTTGCATTAACAGTAATAACTGGAAAATCCATCTCAGGTAAAGGAGCAACAGGTAATAATTTAAAACATAATACCCCCAACAATAGCATCCCTATATTAATAAGCATAATTGCTACTGATCTAAAGATGAAAGGTGCCGATAAATTCATCCTTAGCTAGCCTCTATTACTTTACTAGTTTTAGTTCTGCTAGAAGAGTTAAGAGATAATTTATCAAAAAATAAATAAATTACTGGGGTAGTAAACAGGGTTAGAATCTGGCTTAATAACAAGCCACCCACCATAGCATAACCTAATGGCTGGCGTAACTCAGCTCCAGACCCTGTAGCTAACATTAAAGGCACTGCACCAAATAAAGCGGCTAAAGTAGTCATCAAAATTGGTCTAAATCTAAGTAAGGCTGCTTGATATATAGCCTGCTCTGCGGTTAATCTTTGATGACGTTCTGCTTCCAAAGCAAAGTCAATCATCATAATGGCATTTTTCTTAACAATGCCTATCAATAAAATAATTCCAATAATAGCAATCAGCCCTAATTAATTACCACTTAATAGCAGTGCTAACAGCGCCCCTACGGCAGCTGAAGGTAACGTAGATAAGATAGTAACTGGATGAATATAACTCTCGTATAACACTCCTAATACTATATACATGGTAATAATAGCCGCTAATATTAGGAATAAAGTACTTGATAGTGAAGCTTGAAATGCTTCTGCAACGCCCTGAAATTTCATTTCAATAGCTGTTGGTAAGCCTATATCTGCTTTAACTTTATTGATAACCTCTACAGCTTGCCCAATAGAAACATTAGGGGCTAAATTAAAAGATAAAGTAGTTGCAGGAAACTGTCCTATATGATTAATCAACAAAGAAGCAGGACGAGTTTGCATCTTAACTAAATTAGTTAATGGCACTTTACTGCCGCTAGAAGTTATAATATAAAGTTTGTTTAGAGCTGCTAGCCCATCACTGGTCCCATTATTGGCTTCTAATACAATACGATATTGGTTTGCTTGAGTAAAAATAGTGGAAATTTGTCTTTGCCCATAGGCATCATATAATGTATCTAGAATACTAGAAACACTTATGCCTAAACGGCTTGCCATATCCCTATTAATATCAAGATAAATTTGTAAACCTTGCTCTTGTAAATCACTATTAACATCTACCAACTCTGTTTGTTTATTAAGCTCACTGACAAGATATGGCATCCATTTCCTTAACAGTGCTTCATCAGGTGAATTAAGAGTAAATTGATATTGGGTACGACTCACTTTATCTTCAATACTTAAATCTTGAATTGGCTGCATATAAAGTTTGATACCAGACAAGTTATTAATGGTTGGTTGTAACTCTTCAATAATTTGTGAAGCAGTAAGTTTGCGCTCTTCATGAGGTTTTAAGTTAATTAAAATACGACCACTATTTAATGTAGTATTATCTCCATCTACTCCAATATATGAAGATAAGCTCACAACATTAGGGTTTTTTAACAATACATCAACAAGTTGTTGTTGTTTTTCTGCCATTGCCTTGAAAGATATACTTTGGGAGGCTTCTGAAATTCCTTGAATAACACCTGTATCCTGTACAGGAAAAAAACCTTTCGGAATCACTAAATAGAGTAAAACAGTTAATATAAAGGTTGCTATAGCTACTAATAAAGTGGCTGTTTGATGGCGTAAGACAAAGGTAAGTCCTAAAGCATAATGTCTTATTAACCAGTCTATCGCTTCAGCAATTTTTTGATAAATCTTATACTGATTTTTTTCAGGTGTATGTCTTAATAACTTAGCACACAACATAGGGGTTAACGTCAGAGAAACAATTAATGAAATAAGAATAGCTACTGCCAAGGTAATAGCAAATTCTCTGAATAAGCGCCCTACAACATCAGCCATAAAAAGTAGTGGGATAAGTACGGCTATTAAAGAAAAGGTTAGCGAGACAAGTGTAAAACCTATTTCTTTTGCACCTTTTAAAGCTGCCTCAAGAGGGCTATCCCCTGCTTCTAAATACCTTGAAATGTTTTCCAACATCACTATTGCATCATCTACCACAAAACCTGTAGCAATAGTAAGTGCCATCAAGGTTAAATTATTGATAGAAAATCCTGCTAAATACATTACGGTAAAGGTTCCTATCAGAGATAAAGGAACAGCAATAGAAGGAATAAAAGT
>CALYQH010000147.1 GCA_945283395.1 uncultured Ventosimonas sp.
ACAAGTTGAATTAGAACAGCTAAATATAAAAGCTACCACCACAGAGAAACTGGGCTTCATAGGTCGAGAGGAAGGTATTGCTGTGCATGTAGTAGTATTGTTGACGGCATATGCGTGAAACTGATTTATTAGGCCCTACAGCATGGGGTGAACCTTGTGGTACAGCTGACCTAAAAGCTACCGTCGAAGATTTTCAAGTAGAAGAAGTATTAGATATCTCGTTAACTGGTGAGGGAGAACACTTATGGTTATGGATTGAAAAATGCTATTTAAATACTGAAGAAGTGGCAAAACGTATCGCAAAAGTGCTGCAAATTCCTTTAAGACAAATAAGTTACGCGGGGTTAAAAGATAAATTAGCCCTCACCAGACAATGGTTTAGCATTCACTTGCCGGGCAAAGCAGACCCTGATTTAACTAATTTACAAAATGATCAATTAAAAGTGCTTAATAAAAAGCGTCATCAGCGTAAGCTACAGAGGGGAACGCACTCAGCCAATAACTTTATCATTAATCTTAACCAATTAGCAGTAGATCAGCAAAATTTAACGAACCGATTAACCCTGATTGCTCAACAAGGAGTTCCCAATTACTTTGGTTTGCAGCGATTTGGTATAGATGGCAATAATTTAACTCAAGCGATACAATGGGCACAACAAAAAAACTATCCGTCACAGCGCAATCTTCGTTCAAGATTATTATCCAGCGCAAGAAGTTATCTATTTAACCAAGTGCTAGCTCACCGAGTGGCCATGGGGACTTGGAATAAACCCATGGCAGGCGATATACTATCCTTCACTAGGAGTAACAGTTTTTTTCCTGAGGCGCAACTGGCTGAAAATGATGAAAGATTAGCACATTTAGATATTCATCCTACTGGGCCTTTATGGGGGCAATCAGAGCTAATAACTTCAAATGCAGCTAAATCATTGGAACAGCAAGTGATAACGGCTTATCAGTCGTTAGCTACTTGGCTTGCAATAGCTAAGCTGCGTCAAGAAAGACGGATTTTAAGATTGCCCGTGCTAAATCTAACATGGACCTATATTAATCCTACAGTTTTACAGCTAACTTTTACCTTACCTACAGGTTGTTTTGCCACGGCGGTCATAAGAGAGCTAGTAACTATTAACCAAACGGAACACAGATGTACATATTAATATCAAATGATGATGGAGTTTCCTCCCCCGGTATTAAAGCACTCTATACGGCTTTAGCAGACTATGGCAAATGTCAGGTATTAGCACCTATCAATGATATGAGTGGCACTAGTAATTCATTAACCCTTGATAGACCCCTCTATCCACACTATTTAACTAATGGTTTTATTGGCCTAGATGGAACACCTGCCGATTGCGTGCACCTAGCAATGAATGGATTTTTGCCAGAAAAACCAGAATTAGTGGTATCAGGAATTAATTTAGGTGCTAATTTAGGAGATGATATACTCTATTCAGGTACTGTGGCAGCAGCTACTGAAGGGCGTTTTACCATCCCCCCTTCTTTCGCCTTTTCGTTAGTATCTAAAAAAAATACCCATTTACCTACAGCAGCCCATTTTGCCAGAAAAATAATAGAAAATTATGGTAAACTAGAGCTACCAACTCACACTATATTGAATGTTAATATTCCTGATTTACCTATTGCAGAGGTAAAAGGGATTAAATTAACAAGATTAGGTTATCGCACTCACTCACAGCCACCAGAAAAAACGGTTAATCCCCGTGGTAAAGTGGGCTATTGGATTTCTTTAGTAGGAGATATAGTAGATGGTGGCGAGGGTACCGACTTTCATGCTATATCAGAAGGCTATGTATCAATAACGCCGTTGAATATAGATCGTAGCTGTCAGTTGGCTTTAGAATCATTAAGAGCACTTGAGCATAACTAATTTAGGGGGATGGCTTGATGCAGGGTGGTGGTATAGGAATGACTTCGCAACGTACTAGGAAACGACTAGTACAACGTCTACAAGAAGATGGAATTACTAACCAAGCTGTATTAGAGGCTATCTGTAATACCCCCCGTCATTGGTTTATTGATGAAGCTTTAGCCCATCGAGCCTATGAAGATATTGCCTTGCCTATTGGACACAACCAAACTATTTCTCAACCCTTTATGGTTGCCCATATGACAGAGCTACTGCTGGCAGCGGGGCCGATAGATAAAGTATTAGAAATTGGTACAGGTTCAGGGTATCAAACAGCTATACTAGCACAATTAATTGCTAGAGTATTCTCGGTTGAACGTATTCAACCACTACAAGACCGAGCGAAAGAACGATTGCAATCCTTAAAATTACGTAATATCGTTTTTCGCTGGGGAGATGGAGCCGAAGGTTGGAATGCCTTAGCTCCGTATGATGGTATTATAGTAACAGCTGCTGCCCCTGCTATACCTAAAGCGTTATTAGACCAACTAGCTATCAATGGTCGCTTAGTGATGCCTGTTGGCGATGATAATAATCAGCAACTACAATGTGTGATAAGAGATGAGCAAGGTTATAAACAGCAAACGCTAGGTAATGTTCGTTTTGTACCTTTATTAAATGGTGCTATTCGTTAATTTAATTGAAAAGTTAGGAGCTTCATAAATGGGGTTATGTCATAACAAGCTATTACCCATTTTCTTGGTAGCCACCGCTGCCATGCTAAGTGCTTGTACAACTGAAAAACATGCCAAAATACCAGTAGTGGATCAAACTAGAACTTACCAGCATAATAATGTTAGAACAACTACTATCCCCACATCGGGTACTGTAGTCCAAACGTCAACAACTCAATTTTCTACCGTTACAACTACTAATAGCAATATGTCTAACCAAAAGGGTAGGCATATAGTACAACCGGGTGAAACTCTATACTCACTAGCTTTTACTTACGGACGAGATTGGCGCGATTTAGCAGCAGCTAATAATATAGAAGCTCCTTATGTTATTCATCCGGGCCAAACCATATACTTATCAACCACCAACACTACCACCACAACTACTGCTACTACCCATAAAACGGGAAGTGTTAAAGTAACCACAACCAAAGAAACTACTGGTAAAACGCCAACCATTAGCAGGCCAACGCCAGTCACAAAAGATCTGCCTAAACCTACCACGGCCGTTGTTGGCGGCTGGACATGGCCTGCTATGGGTACAGTAATAGGTACTTACTCACTTGCTACCAATGTTAATAAAGGTATAGATATTGCCGCCGCTGAGGGTACAGCGATAGTGGCAGCGTCTGCTGGAACAGTAGTTTATGCAGGTAACAACTTGCATGGATATGGTAATTTATTAATTATAAAACATAATGATAGTTTTGTAAGTGCCTATGGCCATAATCGCACCCTACTAGTTAAAGAAGGACAAAAAGTTAAAACTGGGCAAAAAATCGCAGAAATGGGGTCAACCGGTACAGATAAAGTCAAACTTCACTTTGAAATTAGGTTAAATGGTAAGCCAGTCGACCCGCTTAAATATTTACCAAAAAAATAATAGTAATGAAAAGAGTGCATGAATTAGAGGTCAAGGCTTTTAGTAGGCAAACTAACAGCCAACGCTATAACTATTTTGTCGAAAAAGTATTTGCTTGGCAAGAAGCATGGGCCTTATGTGATGATGAAGGTTGGGTGATAGCCGAAGCAGCTAATAAAATGATTTTTCCGCTATGGCCTGCTGAACCTTTTGCAAAAAATTGTCAAATTAATGATTGGCGTGACACCACCCCTAAATTAATTGCATTTGCTGAACTTATTACCGAATTATTACCTGATCTTGTTGAAAATAATATAGATATTGCTGTCTTTATGGTGCCTGATTCAACGCAATGTGGTGTATTACCAGCGCAACAGTTATTAAATGATTTTCTAACACTAAGCAAAAGCCAAAAACGATAATAGCTTTTTCAAGCATTAGGGTTCGAGTTATGTTAACGTATTGAATTTTATAAGGTTACTATTTTTATTTATATACAAGGTGATTTTCTAGATAAAATGAACTAACTAGCAAAAAATATTCATTGAAATATTAACAAAACTTGCTATTATCCAATGATAATAATAATTATTTGCATTTAATATGTTATAAATAGATGGGAACTGTAAATTGACAAGGTATCAACTTGAGCAGTTGTATATCAAGGTAGCAAGTGAATTACAATATTACTTATTTCGTAAGACAAAAGATATTGAAATCGCTGCTGACCTATTGCATGATTGCTTTTTAAAGATTATGGAACTAGGTGAGCAGAAGATTATCCTTAACCATAGAAGTTATCTTTACAAAATAGCAAATAATCTACTAATAGATCATTTTCGTAATAACTCGACCAAAAAAATGTGTACGGTTTCAACCGAACAATTAATAGATATGATAGACGCAGTAGAAGTGGTGGCGGATTATTCACACCAATTTGAAATTGATAGACTGCTTCAAAAAGCTATTGCCCAGTTACCTAGTCGTACTAGGCAAATTTTTCTACTCCAAAAAATCGCTGGGCT
>CALYQH010000148.1 GCA_945283395.1 uncultured Ventosimonas sp.
ATATTCTAAATTTAGCCATAATATAGCTTTATTAGCTTTACCCATAGCAGCAATATAAGCTTTAGGAATATTACAGCCAAAAGCCTCTATAACTATATCGGCAACTTCTATAGGAAAACAATCTTTCACCCAATGACATATATTAACATTTTGTATTTGTTGTTGGGATAAAAAAGGATTTAGGTTAGGATAAATTTTTTGAAAGCTTATAAGATTGTCAACCCAAAGTGTAACAATTTGTTGTTGTTCATTAGCTAACTGTTTGGCTAAGCGCCAGCAAACACCTATATCACCAAAATTATCAATGACATTACAAAAAATATCCCAATGAGTAGCCGCAGGAAATAAGCTCATTAATTAATGCGTTTAAATTTCAAATCCCATACCCCATGCCCTAGTTTTTCACCTCTAGCCTCAAATTTAGTTTTAGGCCGCTCTTGTGGACGCGGAATATAATGGTTATCTACTGCCAGATTCTGGTAGCCTTGTGCTATTTGCATCACTTCTAGCATATATTTAGCATAAGGTTGCCAGTCAGTAGCCATATGAAATATGCCGTCGATTTTAAGTTTGCTACGGACTAGTTGTACAAATTCTGCTTGTACTATTCGTCTTTTATGGTGTCTAGCCTTGTGCCAAGGATCAGGAAAAAAAAGCAAAACTTTATTTAAGCTATTATTTGGAATAGCTTGTTTTAATACATCAATAGCATCACAATTAAAGACTCGTACATTATTAAGCTGATTTTCCTGTAATAAACTAATTAATGCGCCTACCCCTGGTTTATGTACTTCAACCCCTATGAAATCATGCTCAGGCGTTGTTCGAGCCATAGTAAAAAGGGATTGCCCCATCCCAAAGCCTATTTCTAATGTGATAGGTGCATCACGTTTGAAAATTTGTTCATAATCTAATTTATGTTCTGTTAATTCAAGACCATAATTTTTCCAGCCAGTCGCTATAGCTAATTGTTGACCATGGGTCATTCGGCCTGCACGTATAACAAAACTTTTTATAGTACGTAAATGGAGGGCTTTATCAGTCATAACAAAATTAATTGATTATCTCAGGAAGGTATTTTATAGCATAATATTTTAAACAGTATTTAATTATAAGTTAATAATTACTTGAATTAATTAAATGATAAAAGATAACTATTAAAATTAGATATAGCAATCTTCGTATAGCCTATAGTGTTAACAGAACTGTATTTAAATAGAATTAACATTAAGAAATAGTGTATTAAGTTAGTTTGATACAACAATAAAGCTAATGAGTTACCTTTTTTAAGCGTTGCCTTGATTATTTTTATCATTATTAGCTTAGTATGATGTCCTAAACGCTTTAATACTTAAATTTTAAGTTAACAAGGAATAGTAATGATATAAAAATATAAGGTAGATGCTAGCTTTAGCTAGCTAAATATTATCTTTTAGTTGATAATTTTTTTGGGGGGGGAAAATATGATGATTCAATAAAAAAATTGTTAAATTAGCTAGTTAAAATCATATTGATACAAGTTATATGTAAAAGAGAACAATAGTTGATTTTATCTTGGAGATTCATTACAAGACGATATAGCATAATGCGCTAGGCGCTATATAGGGTTATTAACCCTATATAGCAAGAAACTACTTAATTAATCCCTCTATAGGTGAAGAGGCTGTCGCATAATGTTTACGAGGCATACGGCCAGCTAGATAAGCGTTACGACCAGCGATGATGGCATGTTTCATAGCTTTTGCCATAAGCACAGGTCGTTTAGCATGAGCGATGGCACTATTCATTAGCACAGCATCACAGCCTAATTCCATTGCTATGGTCGCGTCAGAAGCAGTACCAACTCCTGCATCAACTAGTACAGGGATCTTGGCTTCTTCTAGGATAATTTGTAAGTTATAAGGATTACAAATACCCATGCCACTCCCTATAAGTCCAGCTAGTGGCATAACGGCTATACAGCCTATCTCAGCTAATTGTTTGGCAATAACAGGATCGTCAGAAGTATATACCATCACGTTGAAATTTTCTTTTACTAATATTTCTGCCGCTTTTAAAGTTTCTATCACATTAGGAAAGAGAGTTTTTTGATCTGCTAATACTTCTAACTTGACTAAGTTGTGTCCCTCTAGTAATTCACGTGCTAAGCGACAAGTACGGACAGCTTCAGTTGCGTCAAAACAACCAGCAGTATTAGGAAGGATTGTGTATTTATCAGGAGAAATAACATCTAGTAAATTAGGTTCATTTGGATTTTGTCCTATATTAGTACGACGTACTGCCAATGTGACAATCTCTGCACCTGAAGCTTCAATAGCCTGACGGGTCTCTATAAAGTCTTTATATTTACCTGTACCTACTAGTAATCTGGATTGATAGGTTTTACCAGCTAAGATTAAAGGCTTATCTGTTATATTTACATTCATTTTAATTAATACCTTACCAAAACTAACCGCCCCCAATAGCATGAACAATTTCTAATTGATCTCCCTCTTGAAGAGAAGTATTAGTATGTTCACTACGGGGAACTATTTGTTGATTGAGCTCTACAGCAATACGTTTACCAGTTAATGCTAGTTGTTCTAAAAGGGTAACAATAGTAGCATTATCGGGAATATGATAGGGTAGGCCATTAACATATACTTTCATAATTAGATTAAATATTAAATAACAAGTTAGTTTAGCCATCTTACCATTATTTTGCAGGCAATTTCCAAGTGGCTAAGCATATTAAAAACCATCCTACGATAAAAGCTATACCGCCTATAGGCGCAGTTCCAATATTAGGTAAGGCAAAATATGTTATAGAGTACATGGTGCCTGCAAAGAATAAAATACCTATAGTAAATAGCCAGCCAGCAGTAGTTAATAATATGCTAGTATAAAGTTTAGTTAAAATAGCAACGCCTATTAAAGCAATAGCGTGATACATTTGATATTGTACACCTAATTTAAAGATAGCTATTTGATCAGGAGATAGCACTTTAGTTAGTCCATGTGCTGAATAAGAGCCTAAAATAACTCCACTACACCCAAAAAAACCAGCTAATGTAAGAAAGATACGAAACATATATCACACCTTATGTGCTTAATTAATGCAATATTCTACCTGAGAATAACTATTATTGTCAGGGCAGTATAATAATAAACAGCATTAGAAATATCTATAAATACTAAAGAGCCTAACCACTATAGGCTCTTTTAGCAAATAAATTATTATTTTCGTTTCTCAACAGGTATATAATCTCTTTGCGGATAGCCAGTATAGAGCTGTCTTGGACGACTTATTTTATAAGGTTCAGAAAGCATTTCTTTCCAATGAGCGATCCAGCCTACGGTTCTTGAAATAGCAAAAATTACGGTAAACATGCTAGTCGGAATACCTATAGCTTTTAAGATAATACCTGAATAAAAATCTACGTTAGGATAAAGGTTACGCTCGATGAAATAAGGATCACTACGAGCAATTTCTTCAAGTTTCATAGCTAATTCTAAATGGGGATCATTAATACCTAACTCTTTTAATACTTCATCGCAGGTTTTTTTAAGAACTTTAGCCCGTGGGTCAAAATTTTTATAAACCCTATGGCCAAAACCCATTAATTTGAAAGGATCACTTTTGTCTTTAGCTTTTTCTAAATATTTTTCTATATTATTTACACTACCTATTTCTTCTAACATAGCTAAAACTGCCTCATTGGCACCGCCATGCGCAGGCCCCCATAAAGCAGCGATACCTGCTGCAATGCAAGCAAATGGATTAGCTCCAGTAGAACCCGCTAAACGTACCGTTGAAGTAGAAGCATTTTGTTCATGATCAGCATGAAGAATAAAGATTTTATCTATTGCCTTGGCTAAAATAGGATTAACTTCTTTTTTCTCACAAGGGGTACTAAACATCATGTGTAAAAAATTAGCTGCATAATCAAGACTATTATCAGGATACATCATGGGTTGCCCTGTAGAATATTTATAAGCCAGGGCTGCAATAGTTGGCATTTTAGAGACTAGTCTATTAGAGGCTATTTCTCTATGCGTTGGATTATTTATATCTAATGAATCGTGATAAAATGCTGAAAAGGCTCCTACCACTCCACACATAACGGCCATGGGATGAGCGTCACGGCGAAAACCATTAAAGAAAGTTTTCATTTGCTCATGAACCATTGAATGGTTATGAATAATATTCCAAAATTTTTGTTTTTCCTCAGCGTTTGGAAGTTCTCCATGTAAAAGTAAATAACATACTTCTATATAGTCTGATTGCTCGGCTAATTGCTCTATAGGATAACCTCTATAGAGGAGAATACCTTTATCACCATCTATAAAAGTTATTTTTGATTCACAAGAAGCAGTTGACATAAAGCCCGGATCATAGGTGAAGTGATCAGTCTGGACAAGTTCTCTTACGTCTACCACGTTAGGCCCTAAGGTACCATGGTAAACAGGTAATTCAATGTTAGTAGCATCGTCAAAGGTTAGTTTAGCTT
>CALYQH010000149.1 GCA_945283395.1 uncultured Ventosimonas sp.
TAGCACGAGGGTAATCGCCATCATTCATTCCTAGCAAACATATCACTTTAAAAGGAATAGCTCTCATCGGCATTAAGGTACAAAAGCTGACTGCTCCAGCCATAAAATTTTGCCTAAAATGTTCCTTATCTATTCCAGATAACCATGCCTCTGTTACTATATTAAGAGGCAAAGCTTCAGTTAAGCCCGCTTCTTCACAAAGCGTTAACCAATCATCTAAGGAACTAGCCAACTCCACTAACAACACTTGCTCAGTTTCATTACTTGCTACAAACAATAAGTCCATCAATTGCCTTAACAAACTAACCCATTGTAAAGGTAATAACTGCTGAGCTAACTGGCGATGAGCTTCATCTAATATAGCTAACAAACTAGCTAACTCACCTATTAACACCGCATTATTACCTCCGATTTCATCAAAAGGTTCTATATGTTGCCAACTATCCCCACTTCCTATTGCATAACCTAGCAACATGCGGCGTAACCCAAAAAGCCAAGAGTTTTGCTCTTTAGTACTTGCTAACCCAAGAGTTTGTCTTTGTTTAGCATCTAGCCCCCACCTAATGCCTGCCTCATGGATCCACCTATGCAAAATAGGTAAATGTTCTTCGCGCCAATTAAAACGTTTTCTTATGGCTGGCACATCTAATAAGTCTAAAATATCAGTTACTGCAAAACGACTGTCTGGCAACTTAAGCACATACTCTAACGCAATAAGTAAAGGTTCTATGCCCCTTTTACCTCTATCTGACAAAGTATAGGGTATATAGCGCTCATCCTGTTTATCTAGTTGCCCAAATACTGCTTGAATATGTGGCACGTATTTATCCACCGCAGGCACCATAACTATAATATCACTGGGTGTTAAGGATGGATTGTTATTAAATAACTCTAACAATTGGTCATGAAGAATTTCAACTTCCCTTTGAGGACTATGCGCAACATGGAATCTAATAGAATGATCAGTTATTAAGTTAACCGCTGGCCATTGTGCTCTAGTTTCAGGTAACGATCTTAATTCTAAAATATCATCTTGTAACTGTCCTAATAAGGTCTGAATATTAGGCGTTGAAAAAAGATCAACTTTTCCCCCATTGATATTGCCAAACTTTTGTTGGTAACGTTCTGGATCATCATAACTGTCTAACAGGTTAATATAATCTCGACCTTGTTTACCCCATGCGGCTAATAGTGGATGACCAAACTGATGCAAGTCTTGAATAAGTAGCTTACTCGTCTTCTTTGCCTGCCGTCTATATTCATGACGTAATAACTGCTTTCCCTCCACTATATCTAACCAATGATAACGACAAGGGTTATGTATATAAAAAATAATTTGTGTAAATTTAGCTAATACAGCTAAGGCATCCACCATTTGGGCAGGCAATGCCGATATGCCAAAAATACTAATTCTTTTAGGCAAATTTTTAGGCGCTTGAGTTAGGCTACTACAGTAAGCCATAAATTGTTGATGTACTCCAGCCCTACTACCCTGCATAGCTTGTTCGCCCAAATCTGCTAATAGCTTTCGCCATAACGCAGGTTGCCATAGTTGCTCGGTAGGTAGGGGTTTGACATGACCTTGACCGTTATTTAACTGATCTTTACCAGCTAACCAATCCTGTAACCAATCTGATCTATATACTTGATACTGATCGAATAAATTAGCTAACCTTTCAGCCAATTGATAATGTTTGCGCTGCTCTGAGTCATCTATTAAAAACTGTTTTAATGAAGCAAATAAAGCATCATCCAAACAATCAGGTAGCAACCTTAATAAGCGCCAGATAAGCGGCTCTTTGTCTAAAGAAGATTGTCTTGCTACCGCCTGTTCGCCCAACACTAGCCTATAAGCTTGCCATAAAAACCGCGATGGTAATTGAATATTAATAGCAGCAGCTATACCACAGCCACCTTGTTCTACATCAGCAGCTAATGCTAACTTTAACCATTGCGCTATTCCATTACTTTGCACCAATATTATTTCTGATTCTAAAGGCGCTAAAGGATATTGGCGCATCCAATTAACAGCTAAGCTTCTCAGTTCTTCAAGGTGATTACCATGGACAATCATCAGCCCTGACTGCAATGGATGCCTCCTCAGTTAGTAGATTATTAAGAAATATGCATAATGCTTAGCTTAACTTGCTAAGCTAAACTATTCAAATCTCTTTTATAGCTATTATTTTAATCTGCTAAAATCCATTATAAATCTATTAATAGCTATTGCTTGCACAGAACCATGATCTTCATCAGGCAAAACCTGATAAGAAAAATCTACTACCGAGCTAGGCATAATTTTTAATACCTTGGCTAATTGCTCTACATTATCTACCATGGCTCGCTTTTTAATAATGTTATTACGTATCATGTCAGTATCGTCAGCTGTTTGCTCTAAGCTACCAACACTTGTTCTTAATATCAAAGGGGTTGTTTGCTTGGGCTGAGCTGGGATATTAGTTAATTGCTGTAGCCTCTGTTCCACTTCCTTTAAAACATAGTTATTATCCCACCATATAGAAGGGCTAGCCGCATAATAATATTGAAAGCTAGCAATAGATGTGGCAAAAGCATGAAGTACCAAAAGCCCACCATAAGAATGACCGTATAAAGCCTGCTTAGCTGGATTTATCGAATATTTCTTAGCTAACCAAGGCTTAAGCTCTTGTTCGACAAAAGCTAAAAACTTATCAGCACCACCACTTAATTGCTTATTATTCTTAAAATAGCTATCTTCATAAATGCTAGGAGTATAATCCTTAGTACGTAATTCTGTTCTTGATAAATGATTACTTTGGTTAGCAAAATCTATGGCCACTATTATCACTGGCGCTAACACTTTTCTGGATAACAATCTTAGGGCTGCTTGCTGAGCATAAATAAAAGAAACATCTCCATCTAATAAAAATGCCACAGGATAGCCTTGTTGGTTCTCCATAGGAGGCTCTGTGGGGACAAATACCCTGATGTTATACGTCGTTTTAGTAATGTCAGAATAAATATTTATCTGTTGGCTATTAGCTAACGTAATAGGATGCCACTGGTTAATATCTTCAGCCATGCTACACTCTGATAATATAACTAAAATAACCAGCCATTTCATAAAAAAAAATTTAAACACATGCTTACCTATAGTCATTTATTCGCCTTTCTTGCATTTAACAGCAAATAATAATGGTTATCATTTGCTTGTAATAATTAGTAATATTATATATGATAATGATTATCATTAACAACTTCTGCCTAACCTAAGGAGACCAAGGTTTACACTATGCTCGCAACTCAATCCCTATTATCTTTAACCAAAAATCCTCTTACTAGTCCACGTTATTCATTACTTCTCACTATAGGTATTACCATAAGTTCGCTAAGCTATCCAATCATTGGTAAGGCAGAAGAAGCTAACGATTCTATAGAGTTAGATACTTTACAAGTTGAAGGCAAAACGTTAACTGACGCTACTGAAGGAACAGGCTCTTACAAAGCTAGCAGAAGTACTACAGCGCTAAAATTACCCCTTTCACAAAAAGAGATTCCCCAGTCAGTCACTATTATTACTCAACAACAAATTCAAGATCAGAATTTAACAACACTAGGTAAAGTACTTGAACAAACCCCCGGCATTAACAAGACGCAATATGGGGTCTCTGGTGCCTGTACTACTTGTAATGAATTTATTGCTAGAGGATTCACCATCAGAAACTATCAACTTGATGGTATTAATATTTCTACGCCTATGTCTGGTGGTATTAGCGAAGCCGATACAGCAGCCTATGATCGCATAGAAATTGTCAAAGGTGCTACGGGCCTTTTAAGTGGCGCAGGCTACCCTAGTGCAACTATTAATTTAGTTAGAAAAAAGCCAACTAGCGAACCTTTACTTAAACTAACTAGTAGTGTGGGGTCATGGAGTACTATCCGCAACGAGCTTGATGTTTCAAGTGATTTAAACCAAGCTGGAACTATTAAAGCAAGAAGTGTCATTACTCAAGAAAAAGGCAACTCATGGATGGATAGAGTTCATACGTATAGGACATCATTTTACGGAATAGTGGATTTTAGTTTAACACCAAGTACAACAGTAGATCTAGGCATTAACTACAGCACATTAAAGACCAATAATGGCGGAGTGCATGCATTTCGCAAATACGATACTAAAACAGGTGACAAAACCCATTTCTCACGCTCTGCTAATGCTTCTGCTAATTGGGCTTATAGTTTAATGGAAAGAACTACCCTTTTTGCCGATCTAAAACATTATTTTCAAAATGATTGGCAATTCACTCTAGCTGTTAACAATAACTATTTAAATGCAGATAGAGTATATGGAGTTTTAGGCCATTGAGAAATCAGCTTAGTTAATGGCAATGGGATGCTAACTTATGGTAGAGATCAAAATACCCCTACTGACTATGGTCTAGACACGTCTCTGAGTGGACCATTTTACTTATTCAACAGAAAACATGAACTTATTTTAGGAAGC
>CALYQH010000150.1 GCA_945283395.1 uncultured Ventosimonas sp.
ATAACTTTAATAATAGCTATAAGTTATCCATCATATTGCTTCATAACAGCAACCCAATTACCCTTATAATGCAATTTTCCCATTACATGGTAGAGCTAATGAAAGGATATAGCTTACTCTTAATCACTAATATTAGCTGAGCTACTAACACTCGACCAGCATAAAACGGTGACATTATTTTTCAACTCTTTATTACTTTGCAAAGCTTTGCTATCAAAAAAGTAATTCAATTACCTATAAGCCATACATTTTATTATATTCGAAAGGCTATCCTATGCATTTATGAAGCTATCCAAACCTGTTACTTTAGCCATCATAAAAACAGGATTAACAGCGTTAGAAACTGTTCAGACTATTTAATTAATATGGATTAACCACTATTAAAAAACTCTAGCTGAAATAAAACTGAGATTAAAGTATCTGCTTTTTATGGTTAATATTCAACATTAATGTTAGGTAGAAAATATCGTATATAACAATTTACATGAGCTAGAATTAAGATATTATAGCCCATGTAACATAATTTACTGATCTAACTCTACCCTTGTCGTGTTACCTTCTTGAAGAATACGTACTCTATCACCCACACGAAAGATTTGATTTTGTTGAACTTGTTGAACAATAGAAATTTCTTGACCTGAATCTTTTTGAATCGTTATTTCAACACCTTTAGCTTTAGTTAAGCCTTCTTGCGTTGCTTCTCCCAATAACCCACCAGCAACAGCACCTATTACCGCAGAGACTAGGTGCCCATGCCCACCTCCAGCTAAACTACCTGCAGCACCTCCTAATACAGCACCTGTACCAGAGCCAACCCAATTTTCTTCACCGCTAATTTTGACTAATTTTAAACTTCTAATAACCCCTTTATCTATAGTAGCTACTTGTCGCACTTGATCTCTAGAATAAGTATCGGCATCCAAATCACTAGCGCAGCCAACCAATCCTATGCTACTAACTACATTTACCATTAATAAAACAAACAAGGACTTTTTAAATAACATCACTAACCTCTTAACTAAATTGAAAATAAACTGATCTTAAATATTAATTATTTCTTTTGCATCTTCACTAACAAGCGGGCTTAACACGTATCTATAACTACTTTTAAATCAATCTATTTATAACTAGCACGAACCTAATTGATTGATTTATCTATAAATCAATTTATTTCACAAAAGTCCCTGTGATAAGCAACAACTTGAAAAATTATCCTAAGATAACCAATAGTTATTAAATCACTTATTTATATCTTATCAATTATCAAAAAGTTTTAATAACCAACTTCCAATCTATTGATGATCTACCTTAATGGCTCCATTAGAATTAGAGATAACCCTTACCCTGTCTCCTTCTCGAAACATTTGGCCTTGTTCAGGTACAACTACCACCATAAAAGTTGATCCATCATCTTTTTGTACTGCCATTTTCAACCCTTCCCCACGCGTTAGCTGTCTCTCTACGCCACTACCTGTTAAACTTCCAGCCACAGACCCAACAATTGAGGTAGCTATTCGCCCCCAACCATTACCTATTGCACTACCTAATAAACCACCAGCAATAGAACCACTTGTTGACCCTATCCAAGAAGAATTACCATCTACCTTAACTACTTCAGCAGTCTTTACAGTTCCTACCATAGTGGTTTGAATGGTATTGGCCTGATAACTTTGTCTTTCATTGTTAGATGAACAAGAGGCTAGTAGTGGACAAGTTATTATTAAAAATATACCAAGCTTCCTTAGAATCATAATCTACCCCCTTAAAGAACAGATGATAGTATATTAGACAGCAGATTATTATATAACACCACCATTTATCTAAAATGTATCCAATATTGTTAATATTTGTATCGTATCTCTGATAGCTTAGACAAAAATATATTGCAAATTATGACTTAACTATAATTTTTCATTATTTTCCTTAGTCATTAATCATCATATCTAACAGATTCAATAAGAAATATAATAATATGAAATAGTTATAAAAATTATCCAGTATATTAACCAACAGTTCTAGCCTTAAAAAATGGGATTCAATCAATTAACTCTATGGAGTAAATTGATATCTACCATTTACTACTGAAATAGGTGATATTTGACGAGTTCGTTCAAAAGCATCATAACCAACCTTTAAATTTGTCCAAAAGCTATACCACTTATGATTTTTCATTTTACGCATATTATTATCAGTTAAAGCAAATGGATAAACCTGTACTTGAATGCTTGATTGGCCAGCAGCAAAAGCACCATACATAAGGGTATAAATTTCTGCTATGCGACTATTAGTCATTGCATAACACCCAATTGAGACACATTCACCGTGTACCATTAAGGCATTTCCTGTTCGGTTATAGTATCTATCATAAGCATTGGGATATCCCAAATCAAAAGATAGAAAATAACTGCTATTAGGATTTAATTGTTTCGGATAGACAATATAAAATCCTTCCGGTGCTTGTCTATCGCCATTTTTGGTTTTTGGTCCTAATTGACCAGAAAAACGACAAATATCATAAGTTTTAAAAAGTACATACCTATCATTTTTCTTAACCCATACTTCTAATATTGAAGGCACTTTAAAAATACGTATTACTATTGAGCTACCAAAGTTAAACCCCCTAGCTTCTAATTGCTTTGTTAAATGGGGAGTATATAAACTAATTACATTATTAGCTTTAATGCTAGTGGGAATATTTGTATTGATGGCCAGTTTAGTAGGTTTAGATAAATCCTTGGCGATTAAATAATCTTTAACAACACTTGAAAGGTCATCCAAATAAGGAAATAACTGTTTAATACCTACATCATCAATTATTATATTTTCAGCTAATGGTTGTGAACTAGGAGATTCTAACCAATTAACTTTCAACTTTGCGCATAACACTATAAGGATAATAGCTAAACAACCAATTAAGGCTAAACAAAATAAACTAATTTTAATAAAGTGGTTTTTAAACATGGTTCAAATAATCTAAAAAAAATATGATTAATCAACATAATAAAAGCAAACAGGTTATTTTACCTAGTAAAAATAATATTTTTAAATAAAATATTATATATTAAGTGATTCTTAAGTATTTTTATGGGAAACTTGAGCTAGCACTTTTTATCAAAATGATTTTACATCAGTTGTGAATCTGGCATAATTATAAGATTTATTTTTAACAATAATTTTTATTAAATAACCAGTTCAAACCAACGGAAATCTTAAATGAGCCAAACCAAAGTATTCACCGACATTAGCATTGCCCAACTTATTCAAGAAGCCATTCAACGTCAAGAAGGTGAATTTGCAGCTAATGGAGCTTTAGCTGTCAAAACAGGACATCGCACAGGCCGTTCGCCAGCCGATAGATTTATTGTTGAAGAACCTAGCAGTCAATCTAAAATTGATTGGGGCACAGTTAATAAACCTTTCCCTTCCGATAAATTTGACGCTTTATGGCAACGAGTTGAAAATTATCTTGAACAACGTGATCATTTTATTTCACACGTTCACGTAGGGGCAGATTTAAATCATTATTTAGCAGTTAAAATGACTACTGAAACGGCATGGCACAATCTTTTTGGTCGTTCTTTATTTATCAATCCTATGCAATATAATCCTAGTGCCCTAGAAGAGTGGCAAATATTAAATGCTCCTCACTTTATGTGTAATCCTGAACGCGATGGAACTAATTCCGATGGAGTAGTTATTATTAATTTTGCTAGCAAAAAAGTATTATTAGCAGGAATGCCTTATGCAGGCGAAATGAAAAAATCTATGTTTGCAGTACAAAATTTTCTATTACCTGAGAAAGATGTACTTCCTATGCATTGTGCAGCTAATGTTGGAGAACAAGGTGATGTAACATTATTTTTTGGTTTATCAGGAACTGGTAAAACGACATTATCAGCTGATGAAAGTCGTTATTTGATAGGTGATGATGAACATGGTTGGGGGGTAGATACAGTATTTAATATTGAAGGTGGATGCTATGCTAAATGTATTGATCTCACTGAAAAGAATGAACCTGTTATATGGAAAGCTATTCGTTTTGGTAGTGTGTTAGAAAATGTTGTACTAAATACTAAGACTCGTGAACCAGATTATACTGATGATAGCTTAACGCAAAATACCAGAGCATGCTATCCACGTAATTTTATAGCCAAACGTGCCGCCAATAATATGGGTGGGGAACCTAATGCAGTTATTTTCCTTACCTGTGACTTAACAGGTGTCATACCTCCTATCTCTATATTAAATAATGAACAAGCCGCTTATCATTTCTTATCAGGTTACACTGCCTTAGTGGGATCAACCGAGTTGGGCTCAAGTACGGGGATTAAATCTACTTTCTCCACTTGTTTTGGTGCTCCTTTCTTCCCGCGCCCTCCTCGTGAATATGCTGAGCTATTAATAAAGCGTATTCAAGCTTTTGGTTCTAAAGTCTATCTTGTCAATACAGGATGGACCGGCGGTGGTTATGGTGT
>CALYQH010000151.1 GCA_945283395.1 uncultured Ventosimonas sp.
CCTTTATTATCTTACCTATTGGAAGAAAAGCGAAACAGTTGCTTTTATATTTAATAATGATTATTATTAACAATAAGATTAAAAAGTAATATTTATTTGTATTTTGCTATCTCATTCTACTGTAATTATTAATCAATTATTCTAATTAATTTTGTTATATGGAGATGTTTATGCGCCTTTCAACTGCACTACCTCTTGCTATACTTTGTACCAGCTCATTAGTTATAGCTAAAGAGTATCCTGTAGGCACCCCACAAAAATGTGGAGGTATGGAAATAGCTGCTGTTTACTTACAACCTATTGAAATGGATCCTCCTGAAATAATGCGCCCAGCTAAAGATTCTGATATTCATTTAGAAGCTGATATACACGCTCTAGAAAATAATAAGAATGGCTTTCAAGAAGGAAGTTGGATGCCCAATTTAGAAGTTTCCTATGTATTAACTAAGCAAGGCAGCAATAAACAAATTAAAGGTACTTTCCACCCTATGGTCGCTAATGACGGACCTCATTATGGTGATAACATTAAACTCATGGGTCCAGGTAAATACAATTTAAAATATACAGTTTTACCTCCAAGTAAAGCTAGTATGTTTGGCCGCCATACAGACAAAGAAACAGGTGTTGAACCTTGGTTTAATAAATGTGAAACCAGTTACGACTTCACTTACGCAGGTATTGGTAAGAAAGGCGGTTATTAATAACTACCTACCTTTCAAATAAAATATCTTATTAAAAGCCGATCATTTAAATGATTGGCTTTTGGTGCTTCAAACTATCTAGTTGAGATTAGCTATGTTTTCTATTAAATATGTGATTTTATTCATAACATTATTCATAGCAACCGCTATACAAGCTGCACCTTTAATTAGCTATGATGTTAGCATCAAAGATGGGGTATTCACTCCTTCTTCTATCGAAGTACCAGCTAAACAAAGATTCAAAATTGTGGTAAAAAATGAAGGTTCTGGCCCTGCTGAATTTGAAAACCTTTCTTTACGAGTCGAAAAAGTGTTAGCTGCTGGCATAAGTTCTTTTGTAGTCATTCATCCACTTAAGCCTGGAAAGTATCATTTCATCGATGAATTTCATATGGATATGGCTGGTTTTGATATTATAGTAAAAGAATAACAGTTATCCACGGGAGTAAAAGATGTGGCAGTCTCTATTTATCGTTTGGCGCGAAAGCGTTGAAGCCTTATTAGTTATCGGCATTCTCTTTGCCTGGCTTAATCGTCAACCCAACTCCAGCCATGCCAAAAAAATGCTGTGGCTAGGGACCGGCCTAGGCATTTTATTTGCTTGTACCTTAGCTATAGGATTTACTTTAGCTGGAGAGTGGCTTTCTGGGTCAGGTGGTGAATGGTTCCAAGCAGCTATGATATTTGTAGCTAGTCTTCTTATTTTACAAATGTTTATATGGATGCATCGTAATGGCCGTTCCATGAAAAGCCATCTCGAACGAGAAGCTTCAACTAGAATGGCAAAAGGTGGTTTAGGCATTCTTTTCCTAGCTATGCTCGCTGTTGCAAGGGAAGGCAGTGAGACAGTTATTTTCCTTTATGGCATAGGGGCTCAACAAACAGGTACAAGCCTGATGGATTTTACCTTAGGTAGTATCTTTGGCTTTATTCTAGCCCTTATGACTTTTGGTATATTACAACTCTTCAGTCATATTATTTCATGGCGAATATTCTTTGCCATCAGCGAAGTAATCTTGTTATTATTAGGGGGAGCATTATTAATGTCCGCCCTAGATAAAGCAGGTGAACAGCTAATGAATTTAGATATACCTGAATGGCTTTATACTTGGTTTGATCCTGCTTGGGATACATCCAATCTCATTCCTAATTTTATTGCTCCCACATTGGCTAGTTTTACAGGATATAGAGCACAGCCATCATGGCTTGGTGTTATTTTGTTACCTCTCTATTGGTTAGTAGCACTTATCTTTATAATGTATAGTGGTCATTCAAAAAACTAATACAGCTTGAAGTATATTATGAATTTACCTGTTACATCTCTATCAAAATTTGGCGATGCTATGCGGCGCTATAGTGGTGTTATTCGTGGTATTCAGTGGTGTGTCGTGCTGTTTTATGCAGTGCTTCTTATAATTCCTGCTTTTATGACATTACCCCCTGATCAAGCAAGAGCATTAGATAATCTAACTCTCTTTGCACAATTCATTTTTTGGGGTATTTGGTGGCCTTTTGTACTTGTTTCTGTAGTGCTTTTTGGTCGTATCTGGTGTGGTGTTTTTTGTCCAGAAGGTGCTTTATCTGAATGGGCAAGCCGTCATGGAAAAAATAAAGGGGTTCCTAATTGGCTTAAATGGTCTGGATGGCCTGCTATTGCCTTTGCGCTTACTACTCTTTATGGACAAATGATTAGTGTTTATGACTACGCTAAACCAGCTTTACTAATTTTAGGTGGATCTACTGTAGCAGCTGTAATAGTTGGTTTTCTCTTTGGTCGAGGTAAAAGAATTTGGTGCAAATATTTATGCCCTGTAAGCGGTGTTTTTTCTTTACTTGCTAGACTTGCATCTATTCACTTCAAAGTTGATGAGAAAAGGTGGCAAGAAAATCCTGAACCTCACTTACCTGTTCCTAATTGTGCACCTTTAATAGATATACGCCGTATGCATGGTACTTCAGCCTGCCACTCTTGTGGCCGTTGTAGTGGGCAAAGAGACGCTGTGAGATTATCCTTACGTTCAGTCAATGAAGAAATTGTTAGCTATGGACAAGAAGAAAAGGATCCTTGGCTAATTCGTTTATTAATGTTTGGCATACTTGGATTAGCTATTGGAGCTTTTACCTGGACTGTGAGTCCTTGGTTCATTGTTTATAAACAAACATTAGCAGAATGGTTAGTAAATCATGAAATTTATTGGCCTTTAAACCAAAATACGCCTTGGTGGTTGTTTACTCATTTTCCAGCAAATAATGATGCGTTTAATTGGGTAGATGGTTTTTGTGTAGTGACTTATATAGTAGGTCACGGTATTGTTTTAGGTGGTTTATTTTCATTAATAATGCATCTTGCTAGTTATATTGCACAAAAAGGTAAAGATTTTTATACCCATATTTGTTTAGCATTTATTCCTTTAGGTGGAGCAGGTTTATTTTTAGGGTTAACTGCTACAACTGTAAAATTAATAAGACAGAATGGTTATGCTATTTTATGGGTACAAAATGTTAGAGCATTACTCCTAATAGGTGCGGTTATTTGGAGTTTTACTCTTGCATGGCAAATACTTACTAAAAGACAAATTTTTAGTATCAAGCGATTTGCTATATTAGTGTGTTTTGCAATTATTTGTTTGATCGTATTTTATAATTGGTATTTAATGTTCTGGGGCTGGAGTGATTTGCCTATCATGAAGCTTACTACAGCTATTCACCTAACCTTTTTCTTAGTTCCTTGTTTATTATTTATTAGTATTATCAAATACTACAACAAAAAACATAATAAGCCTTTAATTATCAAGGTGACACAGCTATAAAGACTAAAGCAAAAGTGCTAAATAGGTAATAATATTTACCAAGTAACAACAGTTAACCAGCATTCCAACTTAATATTTGCTAATTATTACTTAATAGTAGCGGCAAGTTATTTAATATAGATCATCCAATAATATTTAATATGACTATATAGACATTAATTATTAAATTCTATTTTTTAATTTAAGGCTATTTTAGCAATCTTATGTGTATAGACAATCTTCAGAAAAATAAAGTAAATGTTTTAATAATTTTTAGAATAGTTTAAAAAATGCTCAATTCACTGACATCAATCATTATTAAAATATTGACTCTTTACAAATAAAACAATATATAAATATGATTTTAAGGAGAATAATCTTATAAATCATCATCCACAGCCCTTTAAAAAAAAGTGACAATATGCCACTTAAATATTGTTAAGATATGCATACCTCTTTATAGGCAACAAACAAATAATAAGCGTTGCCATTTATTAGTATGTTATAAGCAGTCAATAATATCAGTAATTTCCAAAACTTCTGCTATTTTTCAATAGTGTAGTTTGGTAGCAATAGCTTTAAGCTCTATTACAAACTAGGCTAAACTTTTGCTTACCACCTCGTACACATCGCTTGATAACTTATCTGTATTCATTATACGTTGTAACTCGGCTTTCATTAATTGCTGACGTTCTTTAGCAAATTTTTTCCAACGAGTTAATGGCGTTAATAAACGTGAAGCTATTTGAGGATTTATACGATTTAACACTAATATTTGATCGGCTAAGAATTGATAACCTGCCCCAGTTATTTGATGAAATCCTGTTAAATTATGGTTGGTAAATGCACCTATTAAGGCACGCACTTTATTAGGATTTTTGATAGTAAATGCTTTATGCTTCATTAACTCTTTAACCCTAGTTAACCCATCTCCCTGTTGACTTATAGCTTGTACTATAAACCATTCATCTATGACTAA
>CALYQH010000152.1 GCA_945283395.1 uncultured Ventosimonas sp.
AAAATATGTCATCTGTGTTGCGTAGCCCTTATTGGTTATTTATAGTATTGCTACTCCTGTTAGCGGGGTTACAGTATAGGTTTTGGTGGGGTGAAGGTGGTATTAGACACACAGAAGAATTGAAACGACAAATTGCAGCGCAAGAATTAGAAAATAAAAAATTGCTGGAAAAAAATCGCCAGTTAGAAGCGCAAGTCATTGAATTAAAAAAGGGTACTGCTACTATAGAAGAAAAAGCTAGGCATGACCTTGGTATGGTAAAGGATGGAGAAACGCTCTATATAGTTCCCAATGAAAAATAAATCTGCGATAAAACCTTTTTGGGTGGTTATTCCTGCTGCGGGGATTGGTAAACGCATGCAGTCAGCTATTCCAAAACAATATTTAACTTTAGGTCATTTGACAGTTATTGAGCATACCCTTAATTGTTTTTTATCTTTCCCTGAGTTATTAGGAATAGTGGTTTGTCTGTCAGCTACTGACAATTATTGGACAAAATTAGCTATTAGTAAAGATTCTATCATTCAAATGGTGAAAGGTGGTAAAGAAAGAGCCCATTCAGTTTTGGCAGGCTTACAGCTATTAGCCAAACAGGCACAGTTTGATGATTGGGTCTTGGTGCACGATGCAGCTAGGCCTAACTTGCAATTATCGGATTTAGAAAAATTATTAATTAAGGTTCAGCAAGATGAGATAGGTGGACTATTAGCCGTGCCTGCTAGAGACACTCTTAAACAGGCAGACCTTTCTGGAAGAGTCATTAAAACGCTAAATAGAAGCTCAGTCTGGCACGCCCTAACACCACAAGCATTTAGATTAGGCATATTACAACAAGCTTTAGAGCAAGCTTTACAAGCTAATCAAATGATAACTGATGAAGCCTCTGCTATGGAATTAGCAGGTTATGCCCCTTTATTGGTGGAGGGACGCAGTGATAACAGAAAAATTACTAGGCCAGAAGATATAGAATGGTTAGCTCCCTATTTTACGTATGGATAATGACATGCATAACTTAGTTATAAGGCATTGTGAAACAAAAGATATAGAAGTTATTAGTACTATTTATGCAGAGGCGGTAATAAATGGTGTAGCTACCTTTGAATTAGAGCCTCCCACAGTTACCGAAATGCTACAGCGACGGGAGTGGTTATTGGTTAATAATTATCCCTATCTGGTAGCGGAGAAAGCTGGGCAGGTGGTAGGTTATGCCTATGCTGGAGCATTTAGAGCGCGCCCTGCTTTCCATGGAACGGTAGAAGATTCTATTTATTTAAATAAAGAAGTAAGAGGGCAAGGAATAGGTAAGGCATTATTGCAGCAGTTGATCATTGAAGCTGAGCTCAGAAATTTTCGACAAATGGTTGCTGTGATAGGAGATTCTGCAAATTATCCCTCTTTAAGATTACATGCAAGTTTAGGCTTCAAAAAGGTAGGTACTCTCCAATCAGTTGGTTGGAAGCATAATCGCTGGCTTGATACGGTGCTTATGCAGCTAGCTTTGGGTGAGGCTGATAGAACACCTTATTGAAAGAGGTCTATTATGGTAGCAGTACCTCAGCATGCTAAATTAATTAAGACAGCGGCTATAGCCTCCGTAATGGTGGCTATATTACTAGTATTATTAAAAGCTGCTATTTGGTGGTTAACAGGGTCGGTGAGTTTATTGGCTGGTCTAACAGATTCATTGTTGGATAGTTTAGCTTCATTGCTTAACCTAATAGCTATTACGATCGCTTTGAAACCCGCCGATCACAATCATAGATTTGGTCATGGCAAAGCAGAAGCATTAGCAGGTTTAGGACAAGCTGTTTTTATTACCATCAGTGCACTTTTTGTAGGTTGGCAAGGAGTGAAACATCTTTTGCAACCTATTCCATTGGTAAATGCTTATTGGAGTATTTTAGTAATGCTCTTTTCGTTAGTTATTACTATCGCATTAGTAATATTTCAACGTTATGTGGTAAAGAAAACGGCTTCAACAGCTATTACTGCCGATTCATTACACTACAAATCAGATATTTTGTTAAATATAAGTATCTTATTAGCCTTGTTGCTAAGTTATCACGGATGGCAACAGAGTGATACTTTTTTTGGAGTATTGATAGCTTGTTATATTTTATGGAGTGCTTATTCAGTAGGTAAAGAAGCGATAGCTATTCTGATGGATAAAGAGCTCCCAGAAAAAGTTGTTAAGCAGATGCTGGCTCTAGCAGAAGCAGTGCCTGATGTTATGGGTATTCATGACCTAAAAACTCGTAAATCAGGTAGCCATTGGTTTGTCCAATTACATGTTGAATTACCGGCTACTATGAGTTTATTTAAAGCACACCAGCTTTGTTTACAGATCAGAGGGGTTATTCAGCAACAATGGCCACAAGCTGATGTGATAATTCATGCTGACCCTTGTTAGCATATTACATTATAATACTTTTAATGTTAATAAATTTACATTGTTGTTATCATATTACAAGAATTGGAAAGGGTGGTTAATTCCATGAGAAATTTAGTGTTAGGTGTTTTTTTTATAGCTTTGGTGGTAACGCCAGTCATGGCATTTGAATCAACGACTGATCTAGTAGTACGTAGTCTTTATGCCTCGCAACAAGTAACTTCTAGTGTTTCTAATAATAAAATTGTTAAGGAGGCAGCAGGTGATGCGGCTGGTTTTGTCGCATCTAATGGTAAAATTAGAGGCGCTCGAATTGAAGCTGCTTTTCGAGAAATACGTCAACGTAATCCACAATTAAAAGCTACAGATTTAGAGTTGGCAGAAGCTATTCTAGCTCAATGAAGGTGAAATACAATATGAAGAGATTATGTGACTTATTTTTAGTCTTAGCAATGTGCTGCTTTTTGTCTCATGCTTATGCATTAGATCAGACCAAAAGAGCGTTGGATATTACGACTAGAGCATTTGCACGTAGTGTCGATTTTACCTCGGATACTACTACTTCGACCCGTGATAAATTCAAATTAGTACATGCGGCTAAAAGCGATGCAGCAGCATACGTGGCTTCAGATGGGGCAATTCAAGGGGTTTATTTGACTAGAGCAGTAGCTTTTATTCGAAGTGAGTATCCAGCAGCGCGTAAGCTCAATGATCTAGAATTAGCTAAAGCCATTCTTAGCATTAAGTGATAAGATTAGTACTAGTAATAATTGCTGTTAGTATAAGTCTTTATAGCCACTATAGCTTGGCTGAGCTCTCGTTAAAATTAGATATACAAGGCTTAACAAGATCTCAGCAGCTTGCCAGTGAGCAACTTTTAATAGAGGCTAAAGCGGCTTTACCTCCTTCCTTTATTCAAAAACTTGATAGGGAAATTATAATAAAATGGTCTAGTCATTTGCCAGCAGCGGCTTATGGTCAGACTAATGGTCGATATGGCTTAAACTTAAATAAACGATTATTAATTCCTTTAACTGATGGTAGTGCCGCTACTAAGCAAACCAACAGAATACATGGTACTGTCAGGAAAGAATTATTAGCAACAATATTGCATGAACTCACCCATTTGTATGATGATGCAGGTTTGTTCAGCGAAGCACAACGATCGCCCATTAGATATTGTAAACGGCAAGCTCAGGAGCAAGGCTTTAAGACTTTACCCTTATATTGTGCAGGCTTTACTGCAAGGCATTTTAGTTTAAGTGATGATGCTACCTTATTAGACTTAGCAGGTTGGCCATTACTAGTAGGTGAACACGGCTTGCGCGATGATCAAAATGGGCATATTGCTAGATCTCCAGATAAATATGAGCTAACTAATCCACAAGAGTTTGTAGCCGTTAATATGGAGTATTTTTTATTAGACCCTAATTTTGCTTGTCGACGACCTAGGTTAAATGCTTGGTTTTCTCAATATTTTAATTGGCAACCTGCCAACCAAAGGCAGTGTCCAAAAGACTATGTTTATTTGTTTGCAAATGATGATCCTAATGGTTCACCCCTTGAGCAGTTAGATCCTGAACGTATTTACCAAGTAGATTATCTTTTTGCGGCGGCCAATAAAGAATGGATGAGTCGTTGGGGGCATAGCATGTTAAGGTTAGTTATTTGTGCTCCCAATAGACCTAGAGGGCCAGACTGTCGATTAGATTTAGAATACCATAGAGTATTATCTTATAGGGCTTTTATCAATGATTTACAACTGTCAAGTATTAAAGGGCTAACAGGCAGTTATCCATCACGTTTATTTATCTTACCTCTTAATCAAGTGGTTGACGAATACACTAAACTAGAATGGCGGCCACTAGAGTCGATTCCCCTAAAATTAACAAGACCACAATTATTGTCATTGGTAGATCAAGCAGTAGAACTGCATTGGAGTTATGATGGCAACTATTATTTTATTTCTAATAATTGTGCAGTAGAAACCTTAAAACTATTACGTAGTAGTATTGCTAGAAAAGATTTGCAAACATTAGATACCATCACCCCTAGCGGCTT
>CALYQH010000153.1 GCA_945283395.1 uncultured Ventosimonas sp.
ATTATAGAGTGAAATGATGTCTACGAATCACACACTGCCTTCTTATTGTGAAATAAAACTAACAGGAATGTAATTAAAGTAATGCCTAATTCTATTATTTTATAGCTAATTCAGGTTCTGCCTTTAGTTGCTAAATAGCAATTATCTTAATATTTATTAATGAACACGTAATATATAGTATTCTTACTTACCTTACTAATTAGTACTTTGTGATATCCGTAACAATGTCATGATAAATTTATTTGCTAGTTAAACCCTTTTTCTTGTTGTCTTTTAGTCCTTCTAAAACTATTGGTAAATCAACTACTTGCTCAAAATAGAACTAAGTGAAGACATGATAAAAAGGTTAAATGTATCAAGTTCTCTGACCATAATGTAAACATTATTTTATAAATCATTAAGCAAAAGCTAAAAGGAATAAATTGATTGAGAAAGTAATAATTAATGATTTGGAAAAGCACTTTTTTAGGGTGCAAATTATAATTCGTAAAAATATATCTATAATGGAACTATGCAGAATTTATTTTTTATCTTAAAAAATATTATGAGCTTTATTCCTAGACAGATGAGCGATAATACAGCGAAGGGATACTAAATCAATTTCACTTGCTAAGGTATTTGTTAAAACTAGATCTTACAGAAAAATGCTTTAAAATTTTTCGGTAAGATCAGTTTTTCTTAATTTTCTGTAATTAATCTTTGGCTAATGTAGCAACCATTATAGCTTTGATGGTATGAAGTCTATTTTCAGACTCATCAAATACAATACTATATTCAGATTCAAAAACATCATTGGTTACTTCCATGCCATCCTGTAAGCCATATCGCTCCATTACTTCTTTAGTAAAAGAGGTTTCGGCATTATGACAAGCAGGTAAACAATGCATAAACTTTACATTTGGATTGTTAGTGAGTTTTATTACATTTCTATTTATTTGATATGGTTTTAGTACATCAACCCTTTTATCTAATTCCTCTTTTGGCTCACCCATGGAAACCCATACATCTGTGTAAAGAAAGTCTACGCCATTAACACCTTCAGCTACATCTTCAGTTAAAGTAATAGACCCACCGGTTTCTTTTGCAATGGTTTGGCATTTTTTTACAAGCCCATCTTCTGGCCAATATTTTTTAGGAGCAACAAGGCGAATATCCATACCCATTATGGCAGCCCCTTCCATTAAAGAGTTACCCATATTATTTCTAGCATCGCCTAAATAAGCAAACTTAACATCTGATAGCTTTCTATCAGGGCTAATATGCTCAATCATTGTCATAAAATCGGCTAAGATTTGTGTAGGGTGTGACTCATCGGTTAACCCATTCCACACGGGAACACCTGAGTATTTTGCTAACGTTTCGACATCTTTTTGGGCATAGCCTCTATATTGAATACCATCAAACATACGACCCAAGACTTTTGCAGTATCTGCAAAAGATTCTTTATGTGCAATATGACTTGCCCGTTGATTTAAATAAGTTACATTTGCTCCTTGGTCATAAGCACCTACTTCAAATGAGCATCGTGTTCTCGTTGATTCTTTTTCAAAAAGGAGTACGATATTTTTGCCTGTTAAATGACGTTGCTCAGTGCCTTCTTTTTTTGCTTTTTTTAAATCAAGAGCTAACTGAATTAGATCAGCGATTTCTCTTGGTTTGAAATCAAGCAACCGCAAGAAATTCTTTTTATATAATCCGTACATAATCAACCCATATAGTTATAATAAGGTTTATGATTATGCACTAGCCAACCTATAAAATCAATAAATAAGAAACTTAGCCATATTCATCTAGCACAGTAACATGATCAAGGTGGTACATAGTACCACCTTAATTGAGTAGCTGTTATTTAGAAACAGATAATATTTCTTCTTGACAAAAAGGACTTGCTACAAAGCCGTATAACGTCCAACCAAATAGTATAGCAATAGAGCCATATATCATTGCTTCTGCTCCTGAGGAAAACAAGGCGTAGAAACTGTAAATAGCTCCCACAAAAGCTAATATGTTAGTCATAAATGCCTTATTATTAGGTACTTTGGCTGCTTTTTGAATAACAATAACGGCTGCCATCGATAAAATATAAGGTGCAATATTAGTTACTACCGCTAGATCAACTAACGTATTAAATTGGCTATTAAGTGATGGACTGATAGTCATTAACGATAAAGCTGTTTGAATGGTTGCAATGATAATCATTCCTTTAATAGGCGCGTTTTCTTTAGTAACGGCTGAAAATACCTTGGGGAAGAAACCAGTATCTGCTGAGCTCTTAAATACCTGCGCAATAGTAAATTGCCAACCTAATAAAGAACCACAGCAAGACATTACCATTAATGCCATCACTATTTTACCAACCGTTGGATTGAATATTTGGGTGAAAGCTAAGCCAAATGGTGCAGTAGAATGGACTAAATCAGCATTAGGTACAATACCTGCCAATATATTAGTTGAAAGAATATAAATGGCGGCGGCCCCTAACGTACCACCTAATACGGCGATAGGCACATTTTTTTCTGGATTATCTACAGCTTCTGTATTAGCACAAGCAGACTCTAGTCCTAAGAATGCCCATAATGTCATAGAAACTGAAGATCCTACCGCTTTAGCAAAAGGAAAGTTATTTGGATTCCAAGAATCTACATATAATTTAGGGCTAAACCAGAACCAACCAGCTATTGATAAAAACAGAACAGGAAGAATAACTCCCCAGACCGTAATACTACTAATATTACCTGTAATTCTAGCACCTCCAAAGTTAGCTATGGTACATAGCCATAACACTCCTATAGTAGCAATACAAACACCTACAGGAGAAAGGTTTGCCCCAATTAAAACAGAACCATAACCAACGGCAGATATTGCTATAGCGACATTAGCAATTAATAATGAAACGCCGTAGGTGTAGTTAGCCAAAAAGTTACCAGATTTTCCAAAAATATATTCTGCATATCCTCCCATTCCTCCTTTCTTACGGCTAAACATACCACATTTAGCAAAGGCATATGCTAATGCCATGGAACCAACAGCTGTTACTAACCATGATAGAATAGATATAGTTCCTACCTCGGCTAATTTAGTGGGTAACATGATAATTCCAGATCCCATCATATTTACAGCTGTTAATATAGTTAGCTGCAATACTGTCATTTTACTTTTATCTTGTTTAGTACTCATGATTTATCTCTCTTATAGCGTCTTTATCAATAAGAAGTTAAATTTCATTAACTTCTTATTGATTGATAGAAATAATTAGTTGCTTTCTTTGATAGCGTAGCCGTATGCACGAATGCGTCCGTCTTCATCTTTTTGCAAATAAACACCTTGTAATTCAGGAGAGAACCCAGGTAATAAATTAATTCCATCCTCTAACGCTAAGAAATATTTTTGCACTGCGCCGCCCCATCTTTCACCAGGGACAACACATAAAACTCCTGGTGGATAAGGTAACGCGCCTTCTGCAGCAATACGATTAGTTATTTTTTCTAAAGCTATTAACTCCACATTACCTCGTACAAACTCAATGTTAGCTTGTTGAGGTTTCATTGCTACTTTAGGGAAATTAGCTTTTCTAAACATTTCTTTTTGCAATTGTTTAACATTGCGTGTTTTGTATAGATCATGCATTTCTTGACATAGTTGACGAATACTATAGCCTTTATAACGCTCTTCATTATTATGATAAACGGTTGGTAATACTTCAGCTAAAGGCGCATCTTGCTCTAATAATTTTTCAAAGCGGATGATTTGTGCAATAAGATGTTCCATCTTCGCCATATCTTCAGCTGGCGTCATTAGAAAGAGAATAGAGTTTAAATCACATTTTTCAGGAACAACATTATTCTCACGTAAAAAGTTAGCTAGAATAGTAGCTGGTACACCAAAGTTTTCATATTCGCCTGTTTCTGCATTAATACCAGGAGTAGTTAATAAAAATTTGCATGGATCAACAAAATACTGATTATCAGCGTAACCTTCAAAGGCATGCCATTTTTCACCAGGAACGAAGTTGAAAAACCGTAAATCATTAGCTATTTCATCTGTACTATAACTTTGCCATTTTTTACCATTAACCATGGAAGGAATAAAAGGCCGAATATATTTACAGGTATCTAGTAAAAGTTTACGTGCTTCAATAGTGACTTTGACACAGTCAATCCACATTTTTTTGCCACTTTCACCTTCATGCATTTTCGCATTGACGTCGAGTGCAGCAAACAAAGGATAGAATGGACTGGTAGAGGCATGCATCATAAAAGCATTATTCATACGCTTATGGTTAACATAGCGACTTTGTCCTTTAATATGCTTATCTTTTTTGTGAATTTGGGAAGTTTGTGAGAAACCAGCTTGTTGTTTATGAACAGATTGAGTCACTAATATACCAGGATCATTTTCATTAAGCTCTAATAACAGAGGTGAACAGTCTCTCATCATAGGGATGAATTG
>CALYQH010000154.1 GCA_945283395.1 uncultured Ventosimonas sp.
ATGATTAATGGCAATTAAATCAACTAGTTAAATCATTAAATTGGAGCGGGAAACGTTCTCTGGTTTTTAGTGCTAACTCTTTGAAATCTCAAGAGTTAAAAAATACCAATTAGTAAGAATGTACCTGTTAATGTACCACTTCTTGCTAGATACCTATTTTAATAGTGATACAGCAGTTAATCAATACAAATTACCTAAAAGGTACAAAAGAAAAAGGCGTAAGGGCCATAAAAAAGGGAAGGGGTATTAAAATTAAGAGAAGCCATTTCTAGCGAAATGGCGACTATCTGGAAAAGGATCAATACTTTAAAAGGAAAAGACTTATAATCCTGACGCTTGATAGCCAAGCATCAAGGTTAATTTCAATTATCTCAATTAATTGATAAGATCGTTATCATTTAGGGCTCCTAACACTTCTGCGAGGATGATTTGTTTGTCAAACACAGCGTAAAGGAGTGTTTCACGAAAGCCTGCATCATCAGTATTGAGTGCTGCTCGCGTCATAGCAATACATTGCATGATGAGCTCATCGGGTTCTTGTGTGATGTAACTGGCAAGATCTTTCATGGTTGCACCACCTTATCTGTCGTGGTTACCCAGAAATGATATTTGCGAAAAAATAAAGATCCTGTATGCTTATAAATAGCCATGGCATTACCTCCCGTAATGTTGTGGTTAGAAGCCTCGTTGTGTTCCACCACAGCGGGGTTTCGTTAAGAACAATTCAAATGTTCTGTTCAATGGTTAATAACTGCACCCTAGTTATAACAAATTAATGAGCTATTTTATAATCGTTTGTTTAGATCAATTGAGTATTATTGATCGGTGAGTTAGGGATAATTTATAAGTCTATTACTAAAGATAAAATAAAACCTCGTAAATAAGAGGCTTCTAAAAAATATTGCTGTATCAAGCGCTATAGGCCTATAGCATTTTCTTATGCCATGATGGTGAATTTACTTTTTCTGAAACTTTAATCATAAAACTTTGTTGTAACTTTGTGGGGTCTGGATACTGCAAACCTAATAATATATCAGACCCAAATGGTGAACCAATAAAATAGCGAGATTTAATTAATTGCTCAAATATATTGATGATACAGTCAATATAAAATTTACTATAATCATCATAATTTGTACCATCAAAATCTCCTTCTTTATAAATTCCTATTAAGTCTCCATCATAATCAGCATTTCGTATTTTTTGTGTGAAGTCATTTATAGCAGAAAAGCTCTTACTACTAGGGCTATAATATCCCCATTCAGCTGCATGCATTTCCACATATAAAATTGCTTGCTGTATACTGCATGCATTTATTTCTTGTATTTTTATTGATTGAGATTTTAGCCAGCTTTCTGTGCAAACAGCAGCTCCAAAATTACTAAATGCACTATCACAAAATATGCAATATGAAAGAATAGTTTCTTTACATAGTTTTTCTTTTACAATAGATATATCTTCGCTATAAGCTTGTATTAATAAACTTTCAAATTCATTTCTATGTTCACTTAAAATCATCCACACCTCCACACTTATTGCTTTTTCAGTGCCTTATGGATAAAAAACCTCTAAAAATAGAGGTTTTTTAAGAACGCTATTGAATTAAGAACTATAGGCTTCTAGCATTTTTTGATACCAATTTTCAGAACTAAGTTTTTCAACAGAGTTCAATATATATTTTTTAGCACCATCTGTTGGGTCTGAAAACTGAATTCCTAAAAACATATCTATTTCGAAGGGTTTAGTCTTAAAAATATTATCATCTTTTAACTTTGATAACACTTGAACAGAGATATCAAAGAAAAAGTCATCAAGATCAGTTGTATCATCAGTTATATCTTCAATCTCACCATCGTAAAAAGCATCTTGTACTTTTTCGATTAATTTATCTACACTTCTAAAAAATTGACTATTCTTATTAAGATAATCCCAGAGATCAGAAGAAGATTCAGCTATTAAACAAGCTTTCTTTTGTGTTAATCCCTGCTCAAATAGTTCATGAGTATAACTTTCTAGTCTCTTCCTTGTACATGCACAACTACTGAGTGAGTCAAAACCGCTATTACCTAATATAGCATAAGAAAAAACACTCTCACTTTTCAAATCCTTTATTATTAAGTCAATATCTTGTTTACATGCAAAGTATAGATCTTCTGCAAGTTCGAGTTTAATATTTTTCAATAATATCATATTAACTACCTATTTTTTGACATTCTACAGCCCATTTTTTTGAATATATAGTTGTTTGTATATCACTTTATTGAGTATAGAAAAAAGCCTCTAAAATATAGAGGCTTCTAAAAAATATTGCTGTATTAAGGGTTATAAGCTTTTAACATTTTTTTATGCCATGCTGGCGAGTTTACTTTCTCAGAAATATCTAAAATAAAATTTACCTCTGTCTCATCTGGATCTCCAAATTGGAGCCCTAGTAAAACATCATTTTCAAAATTAATATTGAATAATATTTTTGAGTCTTTAATTTTTTTAATAAGATCTTCAACTATAGAAATAAAAAAATCATATAACCTCTTAAAATCCAAAGAACCAGGAATTTCAGGTAAGTCAACAATTTCATTAGCATAAAAGGCATTAAATATCTGATCAACTTTCTCATTAACACTACTAAATAATTGCCATGTATTTTTAACATAATTCAATTCTGATGAAAAAGTTTCAGCTCTTAAATATGCTTGTTTATCCTCAAAAAATATATTTTCTATACTTTTCCTAGTACAGGCAGCACTTCCAAAACTAACAAAACCACTATCACAATAAATCGTATAAGCAAAAAAAATGTCTTGAGATAATTCAGTTTTAATATAATTAATATCTTGTACACAAGCATCATATAACAAATCAATTAGGTGATTTTTTAACTCTCTTAATAGCATATTATTTTCCTATATTTTGACATTCAATAGCCTATTCTTTTAAAACCGCCTCAATAGCACCTCGATTACCTTTAACAGGCGCTAAACGTCTATTCAATTCAGCTTGAGGGAGTTCACCATGTTGTCCTGTTATTTTATTGAGAGCCGCCGTAAAATTTTCTCCATTAAGTAATAAATTTGTATCAATATCTTCTAATTTTTTTGATTGACTATTGCTTTTAAAAGAGGAATCAGAGTTTAGATGTCTTGTACAACGAAGGTTTTATAGTATTATTTCAATAAGTATTTATAAGAAAGCTCTTAAACAAAGAGCTTCCTTAAAGAACTGATATCAAGTTTAATCAGTTAATTTCATATGATTCAATCATTTTATCATGTAGAGCATTACTATTTAATTTCTCAGAGATTTGAAGTATCCATTCTCTTTCATCTTCATCTGGACTACCAAACTGTAAACCTAATAAAGTATCTTTAGAAAAAGGAACAGTACTGAAGAGGCCAGATGCTTTTAATTTTTGTAGAACTTTTATAATAATACTTACATAAAATTGGAAAAAAAGATTGTAGTTGAAGTCTCCTACCTTATATACACCTATTATTTTCCCCTCATTGTCAGCATCTACTATTTTTTGATTAAGTTCATTGACTTTAAAAAATAAATTAAGTTTATTATCATTATAATAATCCCATTCAGCTGCAAATGTAGCAACATATAATTGTGCAGACTCTTCATTTAACTGAATTTCTTTTTCAACTAACTCTTTGGATTGAGTTATTAATTGTTTTTCAGTACATGCAGCCGTACCAAAACTTCTAAAACCACTATCACAATAAACTGCATATGCAATAATATTATCTTGTGTAAAATTTTGCTTAATATGATCTATGTCTTTGACTAATGCTTGATATAATAATTCTTCAAGCTCTTTTTCTACGCTATTAAGTAACATATCTATTTTCCTCTATTTTGACACTCTATAGCCCATTCTTTAAGTACTTGCTCTATGCCTTCTTTATTTCCACGAACAGGCTGTAACCTTCTATTTAATTCTGCTTGAGGTATTTGTCCATGTTGCCCTTTTACTTTATTCGGAGCCCATGTAAAGTTTTCTCTTTGTAAGTTAGGATTAATACCTACCTCTTGTAATATTGTCCTATTTTCTGCGCCTGCAACCCCACCGCCTACTTTTTCCACCAAGTGATGTGCATGCATTGGATCTCCAGGATGTGTTGTCCCTGAAACCTCAGACCAGTATTTGCCCCAGTCTTTACCTCCTCCAAAAATATTTTCATTTTTCTCAAGAGAGCCACGATAAAAAATTTCTCTTATACTTTCATTTGCCTGCGCTTCACTAAGCCCTTCTGCCTTCAAGTCTTTGGCTAACTGCTTTTTCCATGTTTCATAATTTGATGAGGTAACATTATCTCTAAAATATTTTATCTTTTCTTCAAAAGAAGTTCTAGTAATGCCTGTTGGAATATCTGCATCATCAATCGGTCGTTTTAAAGGACAAAGATCACTCAATCCTAACGGATCAACATAACCCACT
>CALYQH010000155.1 GCA_945283395.1 uncultured Ventosimonas sp.
ATAGTCCATAGTTTATATTATTTAGGGGGATTATTAGCTATAGGCGCTATGTGGTTTGTAATGATCTTGGGGGAGGCAAAGTTTGGTGGTTTCGGTTTAGTTGCTATCTGTATGGTCTATGTGGTTATCGGGGTTACCTTAACAGAGTTGTTATTAGTAAAATATAAATTAGTCATTCCCGCCGGTATTTTAGCTGCTTTAGTAGTGGTCGTAGTGCCTGTAGTCATTTATGGATTGCTAACAGGTTTTGGCCTTGCAGATCCACAAATGGATTATTTAAATTTTCATTTAGATTTGAATTGATTGCTGATGGAGCTTGTCACCTTAGCAGTTGGCTTTTTTATGCTTGCTAGATATAAATTGCCCTTTTTGATGTTGCCAATAGCTGTTACCTTATGGTTTATGAATGCGGATTTAATTCATAGCCTATTAGAATTATTTAATCATTTAGGTATTACTCATCTTCATGATTCACTTTATTGGTATGGTCTATCAAGTGAAGCTTTGTATTTATGGTCTGGTTTGCTGATGATCATAGTAGCTTTTATAGTAGATTACCAAAATACGAGCGGTAAGGATTTTGCTTTTTGGCTTTATTTAGTTGGCGTGACAGCTTTTTGGGGAGGAATTAGCATGGTAATCCCTCATAATGATAGCGAGTTGAGCAATGTTGTTTATGGTGGTATTAATCTATTGATGATTTTACTAGGAGCTACTTTTGAAAGGCGCGTATTTACAGTTTTTGGTGGAATAGGAATAGCCGGTTATTTAAGTTATTTATCTTATGAAGTATTTAAAAATAGTTTACTATTTCCCATAGTAGTAACTATGATAGGCTTGCTAATTATATTGCTAGGCATTGATTGGCAGTACCATGAAAAAGCTATAAATCAATATTTACAACAGTTTTTACCTAAACAGCTTAGGGGCGTTATTGAGCGCAGACATAATTAATTACAGGGTAAAATAAGCTCTGCTATAAATCCTCCTGTTGGATGATTATCTAATAGTAATCGTCCATTATGGCTTTCCACGGCACGCTTACTAATGGCTAAACCTAAACCATAGCCTTGAACTGTTTGGCCAGGGGCTCTAAAGAAGGGCTTACTAATTTCTGCTAGATAGGATTGCGAAACTCCTATGCCATGATCTCTAATAGTGATATGGATTTCGTTATAGTGTTGCCAAGCAGTTATTTCTAATGGTTTCTCTTGTGGATTAAAGCGTAGGGCATTGCGTATTAAATTATAAAGAGCACGTTCTAAACGATCGGGAAAAGCATTGAGAACTAAATCGCCAGTTACTGTTATGTCAATTTGTTGCTCAGGCGCATTAATTTTGGCATCTTCTTGTAGTTTTTCTAATAAAGGTAATAAAGAAATCTTTGTTTTGTTATTGGGTACGCTATCTAAGCGGGCAAGGGTTAATATTTCTGCGATAAGCGTTTCTAATCTATCGCATTCTAGCGATAATCTATTCGTTAGTTTAGTTTTATCTTGCGAGAAGGTTCTTTCTAAAAGTGCTAAGGTTATTTTGAGGCGGGCTAACGGGGAGCGTAGTTCATGAGAAACATCTCTTAATAGTTGTCGCTGGCTATCAATTAAGGTCTGTAAATGCTCTCCCATTAGGCTGAAGTCTTTGGCTAATAAACCAAATTCATCTTTTCTATTGGCTAGATTAGCCAGACTATTTTTTTGATATGCTGTGCGGCCTAGTGCTTTTACCGCCTCTCTAAGCCTATTGAGTGGTCTAGTGATAGAAAGTGTTAAGAGTAAACTAAAAATAGTTAGAACTATAAGGGTAATAGTTAGCGCACTAATAGGTAGCCAAAAAGTAGTTCTATGCCATTTAGCTAGTTCTAAGCGAGGAATACGATAGAAAAATAAGTAACTATTGCCTGTTTGCTCACTAGTGTATTCTTCAACTAGTTGGCGCCAAGCAGGAAGTTTAGTATTTTTATGAGGTATATTATGAGTACGTGGTTTAACAGTGTCACTCAGTAGAATTTTACCTGTTTCGGCAAATACTTGAACATCTATATGGTGAGTTTTTTTATGTTCAAGTAGAAAAGCTTTAGCGGCATCAACTCCTTGTTGTTCATAGATACTTGTCCATCGTTCTGCCACTTTCTGGATGGTGGGATATTGCTTAAGTAACCAAGCATCTTGATTGAGTAATCTACCTAGTAGCATGGATGATCCTGCTACAAGAATAATGGCTAGCCAGAAACTTGCACAAATACGCCAGAAAACGGAACGCACCTTGTAACCTACTTTACCAAAAATATGCCCACATAGTAGTGGGCATATATGGCATTAATGAAGATTATTTAGCAACTTCAGGCGTTTTTTTGGCTTGTAATGCTTTACGATTTTCTTCATGTTGGGCTTTTATTTCATCAAATTTCTTTTGTTGATCTGCATTGAGTAAGGTATGTATTTGTTTATCACCATTCGCTCTGGCAGCTTCTATCTCCGCTTTCATGGCTTTTTTATCAACCTCAGGTAGTTTATCTAGATATTTTTTGGTGATATCACGTTGCGCTTTAAATTGCTCTGCCATAATAGCTCGCATTTTTTGATGTTGCTCTGGCGTTAAATTAAGATCTTTCATAGGACCTTGATCTTTTGGTCCTTTATGGCCTAATTTATGAACATGACAAGGCATTTCTTTTCCTGCACAAGGTTCAACACTTGGTTTAGTTTGTTCGGTAGGAGCAGCTAGCGTCATAGCAGGCAAACAAGCAGCAAATAATAATGTTGTTAGTGTGTTACGCATGAGTTGAATCCTCTTAATTAATATTTATGATGTAAGTATAACTATTTAAAAGTCAAGTGCCGTCAATAGTAGGTAAAGAATATGTAAATTTATATAAGACAAAAGGTTATATACTTTAAGCCATATAATAATAGCCCCTGCTTCTTAAAGATAAAATGCGTGGACTGCCATCTGAATGTGGCCCCAATTTTTTGCGTAGATTACTTATATGCATATCTAAACTACGGTCATATAAAGTTAAAGGTTTCCCTAAGGCTAATTGGGTTAAAACTTGTTTATCTATAGGTTCCCCCGGTTGTTTAAGGAGTGCTTCTAATAGACGACTTTCGGAAACTGTTAAAGTGATTTCTACTTCTCCTATAGTAGCTACACCTCTAATAGAGCTATAGCTAAGGTCACCAATTTCTATATGACTGGGAGTGATAGTAGTAGGATGAGAGCGCCTTAAAATAGCTTTTAGGCGAGCCGTTAATTCTCTGGGGTCACAGGGTTTAGGTAGATAATCATCAGCCCCTAATTCTAAGCCTAAGATACGATCTAATGGTTCTCCCCGGGCTGACAACATTAATACCGGTAGTTCTGGGTGGTTAGTACGTAATTGTTTAAGTAAATCTAAACCATTGCCATCTGGTAACATGACATCCAAAATCACTACATTAGGCAATGCTTGGTTAGTTAGGTAATCTTTACTTGCTTGAGTTGTGTGACAAGCCGCCACTATAAAGCCTTCTTGATTAAGCCAGTAACTAAGTAGCTCACATAACTCTACATCATCGTCTATTAATAAAAGTTTATTCATCCCTAATCACTAAACAAGAACTCTCTTAAAGGGTTTGACTATTACCTTAGCATAGACCCCCGCAGCTCGATAGGGGTCTGCTTCAGCCCATGCTTGCGCTGCCTCCAATGAGGCAAATTCAGCAACAATTAAACTACCCGTGAAACCAGCATCGCCAGGATCTTCGCTATCTATGGCAGGGAGCGGGCCTGCTAAAACTAATTTGCCCTGTTGCTTAAGGATTGCTAAGCGGGCTAAATGAGCAGGTCGGGTGGCTAAGCGTTTTTCTAAACTATTTTCAACATCGGTAGAGATAATAGCATATAACATAATTATATTATTCCTTTGAATGATTAGACTCTTGTTCTTTGATATGAGGCGCAAGATAAATAGCTTGCCCTAGCATAAAAATAATGGTCATGGCTAAGCTACCAAATACTTTAAAAGTTACCCAAATACTATCGAAGGTAAAGGCTACAAACAAATTTGCCGAGCCGCAAATAATAAAGAAAATAACCCAAGCAATGTTTAATTTGCGCCAGATAGCATTAGGGAGGCTTATAGCTTTGCCCATTAACCTTTGGATAATAGGTTCTTTGCCTATATATTGACTACCTAAAAAGGCTAGAGCAAATATCCAATTAACAATAGGCGCTTTTAGTTTAATGAAAATATCACTATGGAACGTGAGGGTTAAACCACCTAATAAGAGGCAGGCGGCAAGAGTGATCATTTGGCCATTATCTAATTTGCGTTGTTTAATAAAAATAGCACCATAGACTATGATAGAAACGATGATAAGAATAGCAGTGGCACTGTAGATTCCACCCAAGGTGAAGGTATGACCAAATACTTCAAGAGGGCGGGGGGTTAGTTTAAA
>CALYQH010000156.1 GCA_945283395.1 uncultured Ventosimonas sp.
CTTGGTGCATTAGGCAAAATATAACGAGTAGGTAACAAAATATCTTTACCTTCACCGGGCAACCAAGCATCCACTCCAGGATTAGCTGCTACCATTTGACTATATCCTAAACTATACTTATCTCCTATATCAGAAAAAGTATCTTCGTATTTAGCTTTAATAATTTGCATTTGTCCTATTAAATCTTCGCCAGGTGAGGGTAACACATATTTAATAGCAAATGCATTGCTAGATATTGCTAATAAAGTTACACTACAACAAAAAAGTTTGGACAAAAGACCCATCAATAACCTCATTACTTTCGTTTGTTAATCTAACAATCTAATTCAACAGTAGAAATCCAACAATAGCTTAGTTTACTTAAATTGCTTTAATAAAAACATACTCACTGCAAAAAATATAACAGCCTAGTCAATTAAAGTTCAGCTATCACACAATATTTATTTAGCTTTAGAATTTTTATAAGCTGCTTTAGACTCTTTTATCTATTCAGAAATCCATTGTTATTATTTTATTAATAAAGCTACTAATTGTTTCCAAACATCCTCTAGAACTATCGGCTGGGCTTTAGTATTAGGATGTAAGCCATCAGCTTGCATTAATTCACTATTACCTCCTGTATTAGCTACTATCGAAGGTACTAATTCGACTTGTTGCTCTTTAGCAACTGCTGGAAATACAGCGATAAATTTTTCTAAATATTGGTTGCCATAATTAGGGGGAAGCTCAATACCTATTAACAATACTTCCGCTTTCGCTCGTTTTGCTAATTCTACCATAGCGGATAAATTTTGCTGAATTTGCTTAGGTGGAATTGCTCTCAAACCATCATTTCCACCTAATTCAATCAACACTACAGCAGGTTTAAACTCTGCTAATAAAGCTGGCATTCTAGTCAACCCATTACTAGTAGTGTCACCAGAGATAGAAGCATTCACCACCTGATAATTATAATGCTGCGCTTGCAAACGTTGTTCAAGTAACGCCACCCAACCTTTACCTTGCTCAATACCAAAGCCTGCACTTATACTATCTCCTACAATAAGTAATGTTTTAGCACTAACTAAGGGGATAGCAAACAATCCCAGAATAATTATTACAGTTTTTTTAAACATAAAAACATCCTATAACCTATAAATAGTTTGATATTAACTCTATAGCTTGCTAATCATTAGATGCCATCTTAGCTATTTATTTAAAGAAAAAATAGATAAATTTGCTGATCGATATTTACTTCCAAATAACTAATTGGTTAGTTATATTCAAATTGCTGAATCTTCCCTAAAGTCATTACTAGCAACCTAGCATTAAATGCATTATGAAAATACATTAAAAACAAGTTTTTACATAATAAAGATTGAGATGAAATAATTATACTTTCAAAATAGTACAGCACTAAATTTATTCTAACAACATAATATTAACTAATAGGTAATATCAAAGAGAAACCAAAATGATTTTAACTGTACAAAATGTCACTAAAAAGGTTAACGCTGCAGAAGATTTAATCATTTTACAAGATATTACTTTCAGTTTGGCCGCAAGTTCTAGTTTAGCTATTGTGGGTAGTTCTGGTTCTGGCAAATCAACTTTGTTAGGTTTATTAGCAGGCTTAGATAGCCCTAGTGCTGGGACTATTACTTTGGCTGGCTACCCGTTAAATAATCTCAATGAAGATGAACGAGCCGCAGTCCGCGCCGAACAAGTAGGATTTGTTTTTCAGTCCTTCCAACTAATAGATACATTGACGGCTTTAGAAAATGTTATGTTACCTCTTGAACTTGAAGGACAACAACATGCTAAGCAACAGGCTTATAAATTATTAGAAAGAGTGGGATTGCAACACAGAGTTGCCCACTATCCTAAGCAACTTTCTGGAGGAGAGCAACAGCGAGTTGCAATAGCTAGAGCTTTTGCAGCTAATCCAAAAATTTTATTTGCTGATGAACCTACTGGTAATTTAGATACTCATACAGGCGAACATATTAGTAATTTACTATTCGAATTAAATCAAGAACAGCATACCACCCTAGTACTAGTTACCCATGAAGAACGCTTGGCAAAACGTTGTCAACAGTTCATTCAGTTGGAAGCAGGCCAAATAATTAACAAAGCTCACACTCATGAATAAAGTATCAGTTATCACACTTATTGCACTCGCCTTTCGCCAATTGCTTAGAGACCTCAAAGCTGGTGAATTGAGAGTTCTTTTTTTTGCTTTACTAATAGCCGTCACAGCTAGTTCTGCCATAGGTTTTTTTAGTGCTCGCTTACAAGCCTCTATGGAAGCAAAAGGCAGCGATTTTTTAGCAGCAGATCTAGTAATAAGTGGTACCTCACCAGCTTCTGATAAACAATTAACCCTTGGTAAGCAACTAGGGTTACAACAAGCTCAAACAATTTCCTTTAGCACGGTACTGGTTAACAATGATAATATGCAATTAGTAGGTGCAAAAGCAGTTGATGATAACTACCCATTGCGAGGTTATTTAAAAAATAAAAACTCTTTAGAAATCCCTGAGCAACTCGTAACTAAAGGACCTAACAAGGGAGAAGTTTGGGTTGAACAACGCTTATTAATAGCTCTAGATATTAAGCTAGGCGACTATTTACAAGTTGGTAATAGCAGATTACAGCTAACTCATATATTGACATATGAACCTGATCGTTCCATGGATTTTAACGCCTTAAATCCACATATCCTTCTTAATATGCAGGATTTAGCTGATACTGGAACAATTCAAGCAGGAAGTAGAGTAAGTTATAGACAACTGTGGGCTAGTACGACAACGGCTATCAATCAATACCATCAAGCAATAAAAACTACCCTAGCTCCTAACCAGCAAATACTTACTGGCAAAAATGGTAATTTACAATTTAACAATACTCTCCGTAGTGGAGAAAGCTACCTAAATCTAGCCAGCTTAGTTGCTATATTGCTAGCTAGTATAGCGGTTGCTCTATCTGCCAATCAGTTTGCCTTAAGACGCTTTGACAATAGTGCGCTGTTACGTTGTTTGGGATTAACACGTTACCAAGTATTAATGCTTTACACCTTACAATTAGCTTTCTTAGGTCTTACTGCCTGTCTCTTAGGCGCTGCTCTAGGCTGGTTTATCCAATTAGGACTTTTTAAAATTTTAGCTGGACTTGTGAGTAGCACCTTGCCAAGTGCGGGACTAAAACCAGCCATAACAGGAATTCTTACAGGCCTAATTGGCCTTGCTGGTTTCGCTATTCCTCCGTTAGCAGCCTTAGGTAATACGCCTCCTATTCGAGTGTTAAGACAAGATATCTTTCCTATACCTGTTCGTAGTTGGTTAGTTTATGGCCTTGCTTTGCTAGCCCTAGCTGTTATTATGTGGCAGCTTAGTTTAGATATTAAACTTACCTTTTCCCTCATGGGGGGTGGAGTATTAGTCTTAGCATTGTTAGCAGGGCTACTCTTGTTTGTTTTACAATCTTTACGTAAACTACTTATTAAAGCTTCTTTACCTTGGCGACTAGGTTTAGGTCAGCTATTACGTCATCCTTTGCGAGCTATTAGTCAAGTGTTAGCTTTTGGTACTATTCTATTGGCTATGACACTTATTGTATTGCTTCGCTTTGAATTATTAGAAACATGGCAGAAACAGTTACCTAGTATTGCACCTAATTATTTTGCCATGGATATTTCCCATAACGAATTAACTAAGTTTCAACAACAGGTTGCGAAACTTTCTACCCATATCGCCCCATACTACCCAATCATTGCAGGCCGGCTGACTGCCGTGAAGGGAACACCTATTAATCAATTAACCTTCACTTGGCGAGGCCAGAATGCGACTCAAAGAGATCTTAGCTTGACTTGGTCGGCCCATCTACCTGCTGATAATGTTATTCAACAAGGGGCTTGGTGGCCTGATCTGCAAGAAGTTAGTAAGTTACCTAGAGTGTCCATAGAAGAAGAATTAGCTAAGAGTTTACAAGTAACAATAGGAGATCACCTTAATTTTGATATAGCAGGGGTAAATTATGAAACCATAATTACTAGCACTCGTAAAATAAATTGGAATAACTTTCAGCCTAATTTCTTTGTTATTTTTGATCCTAGTTCCATTCGTGACATTCCAGCTACTTATTTAACTAGTTTTTATTTAGCCCCTAATACCGATAAACAGCTGGTTGCGCTAGCTCGCGATTTTCCCACTGTGACTTTGTTAGACATAGATGGATTACTTAAACAAGTAAAGATGATTTTGAATCAGGTTACTATTGCTATTGAATACATATTATTATTTGTTCTACTTGCAAGCATTTCAGTACTTTTTGCCAGCCTACAGGTCACCCTTGATGATCGTATTAAACAGGGAGCTTTACTTAGAGCATTAGGAGCAAAAAAACAACTCTTAACACAAACTCGGCTAACTGAATTTAGTTTATTAGGGGCTATG
>CALYQH010000157.1 GCA_945283395.1 uncultured Ventosimonas sp.
GTCTATGCTATTATGTCTGGTATGTCGGTGGCGATGGGAATGGGAGAGAATACCCGAGCTACCTTAATTACAAGAGCTTTAGCAGAAATGACAAGATTTGCTGTAAAGTTAGGTGCCAATCCTATGACCTTTTTAGGGTTAGCTGGGGTAGGGGACTTGTTGGTGACTTGCAGTTCTGCTAAAAGTCGTAATTTTCGAGTAGGTTATGCTATTGGGCAAGGTTTATCATTAGACGAAGCGGTTAGTAGATTAGGTGAAGTAGCAGAAGGTGTTAATACAGTTAAGGTATTAAAAGCTAAAGCGGATGAATTAGCTATTTATATGCCGTTGATTACTGCACTATATGCTATTTTATTTGGAGGAAAAACGGTAGAGCAAGTTATTCAAAAGCTTATGACATCAGAACCTAAGACAGATGTTGACTTCATTCCAACTGATGGGTTTAATTAAAAAAGTTGCTGGCTAGCTAATGCTAAATAGATCAGCATCTTGATAAGCTGGAAAACTTTCTCTAAAGGATAATAATTGTTTAGCAGATAGCGTATAAAAGAATATACCTTGTTGATCTTTACAATTTAATACTATATTTCCCAAATAATCTATAACACGGCTATCACCGCTATAAGAGCAATGATTGCCATCTACTCCAAGACGATTCACTCCTACCGCGAAGCATAGATTTTCAATCGCTCTTGCCGCTAATAAGCGATTCCATTGCTTGCGTCTTTTACTAGGCCAATTAGCAACATATAAAAGTAAATCTGTGTTATGTGCATCACGACTCCACACTGGAAAGCGAAGATCATAACAAATTAACGGGCGAATTTTCCAGCCTTTATGCTCTACTAATAATTGATGCTGGCCAACACTATAATGCTTATGCTCCTCAGCCATACGAAAAAGATGTCTTTTGTCATAATGAACAAGCGTGGCATCGGGTCTAGCCCATATTAATCTATTAAAGTATTGTTGCCTACTATTGCTAATAATCAAGCTACCCGTTACTACCGCTTGTAACTCGGAAGCCCATTGTTTTAGCCACTGCGTAGTAGCGCCACCATCTGGTTCTGCGAGCTTTTCTGGTTGCATAGAAAAGCCCGTGGTAAACATTTCAGGTAAAATAACTAAATCAGCACCATTAGCCTTAGCTAATAATTGATCAAAGTGGGATTTGTTCGCTGCACTATCTTCCCATATTAAGTTAGTTTGAATCACTGCAATGGTTAAATCATTTAAATTGCGCATAATCTCTCCGCAGCCTGACGTAGGGTACTATCTTGTTTGGCAAAACATAAACGTATAAAGCGTAATGAGCTAGGGGCTGTTTCATAGAAAACAGAAATAGGAATAGCTGCTATACCATGTTCTTTGGCTAACCAGTCAACCATTTGTAAATCATTAGCATGCGGCTTAATTTTACTATAATCTAGCAGTTGAAAATAGGTGCCTTGTGCTGCACTAAAGCTAAATTTTGAAGCAGTTAGTAGATTACAAAACAAATCCCTTTTCTGTTGGTAAAAGTCAGCTAATTCTATTAAATGGTTGGGATATTTTGCCATAAAATCAGCTAAAGCAAATTGCAGAGGCGTAGTTGTTGAAAAACTAACATATTGATGAATTTTTCGGAATTCGTTTGTAAGTACTGGTGGCGCAGCAACGTAACCCACTTTCCAGCCTGTCACATGAAAGCTTTTACCAAACGAACTGATAACAAAGGATTTTGCAAAAAGTTCAGCATTTTTTAGCAAACTATGATGGGTAGTTTGATCATATACCAAATGTTCATAGACCTCATCAGCTATAAGAAAAATGGCTTTATCTTTTATTAAATCGGCTAACTGGGCTAAGTCACTAGCAGATAATATTGTGCCACTAGGATTATGAGGATTATTTAAGATAATCAAGCGAGTTTTGGGATTGATAGCATCCGTTAAATGTTGCCAATCTATAGTAAAGTTGGGTAAGGTTAGAGGAATATGAACACAATGCCCTCCTGCTAGATGTATAGCAGGTTCGTAACAATCGTAGCAAGGGTCAAATACAATAACTTCCTCGCCTGTATGAACAGTAGCTTGAATAGCACAAAAAATAGCTTGCGTAGCCCCTGGGGTAATGGTCAACTCGTTATTTTCATCAAGATTTTTATTATAAAAAAATTTGATTTTTTTGGCGACTTGATCTCTTAAGGCTGCAATCCCTATCATGGGGGCGTATTGATTGTGGCCTTGGAGAGTAAATTGTGCTGCTGCCTCTCTGAGTGCGAAAGGGCCATCAAAATCAGGAAAACCTTGAGATAGGTTAATAGCACTAGTTTGATTGGCTAATTGTGACATGCGAGTAAAAATAGTGATACCTAAGTTAGGGAGTTTACTATTTAATTTTAACATTTTAATAAATAGCCTATGTGATGTGATGGCTTTTTCCTGAAAGTCTATAAGGAATCAAGCTAAGGGTCAAAAATAACTAGTTGATAGTCATGTTATAAAAAATACCTTATAAAGGATACTAATTGATGTAATTAATTATTTTTTGCCAATGTTAAGAAATTTTACAGGTTAACTAGCCCCAAGATATATAGCTCACTTATTATTTATCTTTCAAGCTATCTATAGCACCTTCTAACATCTCAATAATTTTAAATTTTTCTTCTGGGTCTATATTCACACTATCTAGATAAACTGAAAAACCTTTAGTATCATGCTCAATATAACAGATTTCAGTGACAAGGTTTTGTATTAGGCCTAAAACTGTATAAATTCTGGTAGGTTTATAAAAACCATTGACTGAAATTTCGCCTTTATCTCGACAGAGAACTATATCTTTAATAAGGCCATAGGTCTCCTCCGAAATAAGTATTTCACCGGGATTAGCAGCATTTTCTAATCGACTTGCAAGGTTTACTTCGCGTCCTATAGCAGTATAGTCCATACGAGTGTTAGCCCCAAAGTTGCCCACCGTACAAAAACCTGTATTGATTCCCATGCGTATTTCTAACTGGTGGTTAATGCCTCTGGATAACCAATAATTACGAATGCTCTTCATGTGCTTTTGCATGGCTAATGCCATACTTGTGGCTGCAATTGCATCATTTTTAGCTCCTAAACTATTAGTGTCTCCAAAAAAGATCATCATGCTATCGCCAATAAATTTATCTATAGTTCCATTATAACTTTGAGCAATATTGGACATTTCAGTTAAATAATGATTTAACATTTCTGTTAGTGCTTCTGCTTCAAGCTCCTCTGACAGTTGAGTGAAACCTTTAATGTCAGAAAAAAAGACGGTCAATTTTTTTCGACTAGTTTCGATTCGGTCATATTTTTTAAATCCAAAAAATGATTCCCAGATCTGGGGTGATAGGTATTTATTTAATTTTTTAGCCGTCAATTGTTGCTCTTTTTCAATATGATTAATCTGCTGGCGTAATTTCTTTTTTTCCATTTCACCTTGATGAAAATAGCGACCACACATACAAAAATAAAATCCTGCAAAAGATATATAGCAAATGAGTAAATTATCAGGCGGCGGAGAAAAGAAGGTGGAGTCAATTAAAATAGAAACAATTAAAATAAAGCAAAGAATAATTAACAGGGTAAGCAAGGTATATCTAGCATTAGTATTTATATAAGAATTAAAGATAATAATAACAATAAACACTAATGTTAGGATATTAGTAAAACCAAATAATAGGGTTATAAAACTTACTACTATAGCATCTAATAATACTAGCGCTAATGGATCATGGGAATCTGTTAAAGAGGAAAGATACCCAATGCAGGGTGTAATAATTGCTAAACATAGTAATACGATAAAAGTGGTTTGGGATAGATAATTGGTAAATTGACCAACAAAAGCAATAATAATAAGAGGCAAATACGCAAAAAAACGCAAATGATACAGGGTGATTTTATGCATTAAATTGCATCCCTAATTAATCGGCAAATAGATAATATTTAGTTTAAACGGAACATAATTTTAGCATATCTATTTATACAGCCGTTTAGATTGATTATATTTTATTTAGTTAATTTTCATATTTTGCTTGTTAGGCCTATGTTAACTGCAAAAAATACTTAAGCTAAAAGATAGTATTTCATATTTTTTTTAATTGTTATAGTTTTTATTGAGCTTTTAGGATGACTTATTTTGAATAACATTCTAAAATAGCGACTTTTTATTATAAGGACTTAAGTCCCTAAACTTAATTGTATGTGCTACGAGGAATATTCATGCAAGTTTCAGTTGAAAACACTTCTGCTATTGCGCGCCGTATGACAATAGAGCTGCCAGGTGCTCTGGTACAGTCAGAACTAGGCAAACGTTTAAAAAATGCGGTTAGTCATGCGAAAATGAATGGTTTTCGTCCTGGTAAAGTATCTAAAGCCACTGAAAAGCGTTATCAATCCAGTATATTG
>CALYQH010000158.1 GCA_945283395.1 uncultured Ventosimonas sp.
GTATCTGTATATTATTCAACCTTATAAAAAACAGCAAAACAGCAGAGATAGGTTATAGTCTAACTTCTGGTGCTTGGAATTTTGGTAAAAATTATATGAGTGAAGCACTTTTTGGTTTCCTTAGTTTTGCTTTCACTAGGCTTAATCTTAATCTTATTGAGGCAAAAATAGATCCTCGCAACACAGATTCCGTTAGATTCTTAAAAAGATTAGGATTTCATAAAGAAAACTATTTAAAACAACGCTGGGTTATTCAAGATGAATTAGTTGATTCCGAGATATACGGTCTTTTAAAAGAAGAATGGCAATTAATCAAAAAGCTTAATAACTAATGCTTAGCCTTTGCTAGTGACCTAGCATTTCTAAAGTATACTCTGCCTTGATAAGGCAATAAGATATTTAAGCTTTTTAGAACTTGTAACATATTTTTATGACTTAATATTTTAGATAAAATCTATGATAACTATATGTTATTCACTACTTATTACTTTTTGTTATAACTATTCCTATTAAATTAGTATCCCTATCAATTTTAGTATGAGTTGTATTAGCTAAAAGAGTAATATGATAAATATATACCTACTATGGCTTACAGATTATTTCAATCGCCACATATCAAGTTAAATTAAGCCAATCATATATAACAATTTAATAAAGACATGTTGTTTTATAAAAAGGATTAATCAAATAAAAACTGACTAATCCTTAATTAACTTTGTTAATTTTCACCAATACAACATGCCAGCATATCTGAAAAATCATCAGCATGTTCTTCTTCTTGCTCTAAGATATGTTCTAACATACGTTTAGTAGTAGTATCTGCATCACCAATATAACTAATAATTTCTCTATAACTATCTACAGCTATACGCTCAGCTATTAAGTTCTCTATTACCATATCTTTTAAAGTAGCTCCTTCTTTATATTCCGCATGAGAATGTTTGCTTAAATTATCTGGATTAAGATCTGGTTTACCGCCTAACTGGACAATACGTTCAGCTAACATACTAGCATGCTCTTGTTCTTGTTGTGCATGCTCTAAAAACTCACCTTTAACACTATCCATCAGCATCCCTGAAGCCACAAAATAATGTTGATAATAGCGAAGTATACATACCCATTCTGTAGCTAATGCAGCATTAAGTAGTTCTATTACTTTATTACGATCAAGAGAATAAGTTTTAGTAACGGCGCCATCTTCTATATTTTTACGAGCATTAGCGCGTAAAGTAGCAGTCGAAGTAAATTTAAAACTATGAGAAGCCTTATTAGTATTTGGCATAATTTGTCTCCAGGTATTTGAATGAAGTGTTTCTAATAACACTTTCTGTAGCATCAGGTTTAATTGAAAATAAGATACTTTCTTTATATTCTTTTATCCTAATATGGCTTCATAGATAAAAGTTTAAAGTTATATCTAATTAATGATTTATAAGAATAAAGAGTGAATGAACAGCTTTTTACAGTATTAGTAAAATTATCAAGCAACTCATTTCAGAATAATAGGCTTAAATAGTCACATTCGCTAGCCACTATAGCTTAATGTCTAAGATAAAACGATTATTAAATATTTTCAAAAACTTTATCTATACCTGTTTTGGGCTCACCCTGCTCATAGAAAATTTCATCATAAAGGCTGCCATCTTCTAAATAATATCGCCAAAAACCTACTGGCTCACCTTGCGAGTAAACTCCCTCAGAAGCTTTAAGACCTGTTTCATACCAACTTTTATAAAACCCTGACAGCTTTCCCTCTTTGTAAAAATATTCTTTTTCCTTTTGCCCATTCTCATGCCACTCCTCACAAACGCCTTTCTCAAGTCCTTGATCGTATTCTAACCGCATCTTAAGTTGTCCGTTTTCATGCCAGTATTGTACTTGGCCTGTCAATTTATCATGCTGATAATAACCTTCTCTTTCTTTTTGTCCGTTCTTGTGCCAACAAGCACCATACCCTTGAAAGTAACCATGATAGTAAGGTATTAACTGATCTTGCTGACCATTTTCATACCATAAACGCCAGTACCCTTCTTCTACACCTTCTATATAGGGAGCTTCTATTGCTATTTGACCATTTTCATACCATTCTAGCCATACGATATCTTCAACGGGAATACCCTCTTCAAAATAAGCCGCTACTCTTTGCTCAGTAAAAGGATGACAGGCTTGACAGAATCCATCTCTAATACCATCTTGGAAACAATCTTCACTTTTTAACTTGCCATTTTTAAACCAGCTACGCCATATACCTTGTCTTTTACCTTGCTGATAATTACCCTCTGTTTGTTTATTTCCATTGTCATACCATGCTTGATAATATCCTTGTGATATTCCTTTGATATAACATTGCTGTTGTTCTTTTTGACCATTAGGGTAATAAGTTAACCACCATCCCTCTTGCTCACCTGCGTGAAAATAACCCTCGAGAATTTTCTGACAATCTTCATTCCAATTAATGAAAAACCCTTCTTCTAAGCCATGATTATAATTTTTTTCAGTCGCTTTCAGACCATTATCATAATAAGCTACCCAAGTACCCTCTCTAAGGCCATGTTCTAAAAGCCCTCTTAAAATAAGCTTTCCTTCATCTATAACTTCATGTAGACCATGTAACCATCCTTCCTGATAATGTGATTCCACATAAGAATCTAATCCGTCAGACCAATATTTGCGCCAACGACCTTGTTTTTTTCCATTCAAGAAATAGCCTTCACCTGCTTTCTGACCATGAATATACCAGCCTAGCCACAAGCCATCGCGTTGTCCTTGCACATAACTAAACTGCTGTTCCTTTGCACCGTTTTTATAATATAGTATTAAATCTCCATCTATAGGAAGCGTTTCATAGCTAAATTCTTCGGATTTTTCTATTAGATAAAAAGGATCTGTTCTTTTCTCGCCTGTTGCAAAAAAATCTTGTACCAAATAATAACCATTAGTGTCCTTAACGATAAATTGTCGAACAAAGGATTTGACAGAAGATAAGTAAACAAATTTATCAGACATGAATAGACTCAATATTAGTTACTAAAGCAAAAACCAACTTTCTACTATACAACCGTCTGAAATTATTATCGATCTTATACTTGCATAAGTTGTCCACAAAGATTTCTAATTAAACCAATAATTGTTTTGGCTGATAAGTTTTATAATAAAGCCTCAATTAAATATCTAAAATTGTCTTATCATTACTAATAACTTTAACTAAGCTTATAGATAAAGATTCAATTGTTGTGATTTAGTTATTATCTATAAAAGCATCTTCTTTAAAAAATTTATAAACCTTGTTGATTACTGTTAACAAAATACTCAATGAGCTTAATTACCTCATATTTCTTTTATACATGGCTAAGGCTTTTAAAAAGCTGTCTGGTAAAGAATTACCTCGACATTCTTTAATAGTATAGATACTGTTTATGCTAGTATAACAAATCCAATTATTTGCTTGTGGTTGATCAGTTTTATAAGCTATTGCGAGAATTTGATTTTTCACATCTCTACTGGGTGTATCATCTCTCATTTCAACAGAAATAAAGCATATCTTATTCTGTTGGTCCGCCAAAAAACGCACTACTTTAACATAAGTGTAAGCTTCAATTTTAGGAATGATTTGTTTTTTATCTTTCATGGTTGGACAACGTCCAGTCTCTTGATAAAAATTAATTACTGATTGTTTATAACGACTGATTAATTGATAGGCTTGCGCTGTTTCTATTGCTGGCATACGTTGATAATACATAATTATTTTGGACAATATGCTATGCGCTAACATAAATAGGCCAATAAAAATGATCCAACAACTCATTAAATATAATAGTTTTTTTTTCATTAATTATGCCATCATTAGATAAATAATTACTAATAAAGTTATATTATCATTATGAACTAATTACTTTATACTACAAACTATATTTAATTTATTTAAATGGGGTAGCTATGCCTTGGTACGGTTGGTTAATTCTATTTTTAGCTATTTCAGCTATTATCAGTCCACTTTTTTCTTTATTAAAATCTAATCATCAAATAGAACTCACTGAAGAGCAAAAAAAACGTATTAGAGAAAGAAACATAAAATGGGATGAAATGAATAAAAAAGATAAGGGATAGAACTATATTCAAGGTTAGTGTATTACCAATTTGCAATATTTTAACTAGCTGTTTTAAATTATCTTTGATAACTTATAATTACTATTCCATAGCTATATTTGTAATATAATCTTCCTTACATTTTCAAATAATACAAAAGCACATTTTACCAAACAACAATTACTCTATCTAATATATGTTGCACCATGTAAAATGCTAAAGCTACAACTATCAATTTTGATACTGTTTATAAATCATAGTAATGATAGACTATTCAAAGCTGAAAATAATTATTGCTTGTTATCTCGAATCAATACTAAA
>CALYQH010000159.1 GCA_945283395.1 uncultured Ventosimonas sp.
TGTAGACATTGTTTTATTCCAGACAATAATTCCTATTAAAGCTATTATGGCTAAGATCACCTTTATTAGTCCTTCTTTAATAATTTTACTCAGTAACGCTATGATAATAGGATAGAAAATATAAAATTGCCATTCAACGGATAATGACCAAGTGTGGAGCAACCAATTTTCTTGAGTAGGTGTGTCAAAGTAACCAGTTTTATTATAATAAGAGATATTAGAGAAAAATAACGTACTTGATTTGATATTCCTTAATAATTCCCGGTAATCTTCTGTTTGTAAATAGCACAATCCAAATAAAATAAGAGTAATACAGAGCACAATTAGCGCCGGAATTATGCGTTTAGCTCTAGAAATATAAAAATCAATAATAGAAAATCTAGCTTCTCTTATACGACTAAAAATAATGGCTGTCATCAGATAACCTGAGATGACAAAAAATACATCAACACCTGTAAAGCCACCGCTAAAACCTATTATCTTGAAATGAAATAACACGACGGCTATAACTGCTATAGCTCTTAGTCCATTAATATCTTTTCTAAATGTCATTAGCTTTTTATGCAAAGAAGTGAGAAATTATTTGTAGAACCAAGAAAGTGAGCTTTATTTGGTTATATTTGAAAGAAAGTCATTAAAATAAAGTAATTTACTTTGCTATCTGTTTATTTTGGCAGAAATAATGGGTAGTATCAAGCATAGGTATTAAATCTAGTAATATTATTTGATTATTAACTTCCGCTAAAGCAACAAATTATCAAAGATAAAGTAGTTATTTTGATAGATAAATCTATAAATAATAAGCATCACTAATAAATTTATTAGAATGTTAACTAAGCTTGGTTTTGTAGGCTCTATTTAGCCCACTTTTCTTTATCAAAACTTTTTTATAAGCTTGGCTTTCTGATTTGTCTAATTGTAATTATTACTAGAAATACTCAGCTATTCATAATTTTTCTATTTGTTGAAGCAAGCTCAAATTAGTTAATAATGTATTCATATTAAACACTAGCAATGATTATTGATTATCTTTAAAAAATTTTATAAACAAAGGCTTAATTAGCTCTTTACCATAATTATTGAGATGATTATTATCTTGATAAAGAGATTTACCATTTATGGAACCTAAGCAATTTTCGCCGTTTGGGCATAGATATGGGGTAGGATCAAGTAATTTTATACCACATTTTTCTTTAGCTAAATCCATTGCTTCTAGGGTAGTTTGCTGTTTTTGTACATGCTGACTAAAAGGTACCGTTATATCATGAAGATGAATAGGCAGATATTGCTGCATTGATAAACTTCTAGGAATGTTGGTATCCATTTCAGGAATAGGTTTTACTAAATAAACAGGTCTATTTTTTGCTAATTCACAAAAAGTATCTACAAATACTTCTTTATATTTTTTTAGATAAGTAGTATTAACTACTCTTGGAGTGTTCTTAAAGGTTATAAGATGATTCCCCTCATTTTGCGGATTGATATAAAGATTGTAACTATTACTGACAACCAGTGGAATTGCTAAATAAGAATTGCTTAGTTGATTCATGACTGCTTGGTTAAATTGTTGACAGTTTATGGTTTCTTTTTGATCTTGAAAGATAACATTATTCAAAATCGGGCAGCCACCTTTTTGCCAAGATAAGGTTTTATAGGGATTGGTTTCTTTATAACTTTTTTAAGCATATTAGCATGGCTATCACCAATTAAGATAATAGATACTTTGCCAGATCCAAGTTCACAGTCAGTAAGTTGTGCGTAAGTGGTATTAGCTTGGCAATGTTGTTGTTTGATAGTAGCCTCTCTTTGGTATATATAAAAATTATTTTGTTTGGGGTATTTATGGACAATTGAAGCTATAATAGGCGTAAAAACAGCTCCTATAAAAATGTTAAAAAGAAAATATTTTATAAGTATTAACCGAGTTTTATTCGTTTTTATAAAGTGTTGTTCTATAAAGTAATAAGGAAAGTGTACTTAATATTTTAATGGCTAAAAAGCTTGTTAAAATTGCTAAATAATTAGCTGATGAATTGGAGAAATATAAAAATACTGCAAAAGGCCAATGCCATAAATAGATAGAATAAGAAATTTTACCTATGAATTGAGAAAGTGGGTTACAAGTTATAAAGGATTTTTTATTAGCATATAAAATCAATACAACTCCTAGAAAGGTTAAGAGAGAATGAAAGCTTGGCCAAGGAAAGCTTGAGTTAAAGTAAAAGATCGTTACTATTAACATCAGTAAACCCGTTAACTCTAAGATAAAACGGTTTTAGATGAAAAATTGAGTGGATAGAGAAATACTAAACCACCAGCTAACATTTCCCAGGCTCTTGAAGGTAATAAATAAAAAGAAGCAGAAGGATTGAAATTTGCAAGAATAATAGAGAATAAAAAGGATATTAGAGCAGTTATTATTAAAATAATTTTAATAATGGGTTCTTTAATAAATCGACTTAATAATTTGATTAATACAGGATAAATGATATAAAACTGCCATTCAACAGATAAAGACCAAGTAAGTATTAACCAGTTTTCTTGCGTAGGTGTGTCAAAATATCCTGATTCATAAAAATAAGATATGTTAGAAAAAATAATATACTACGTTTCGTATTTCTTAAAATACTCCGAAAATCATTAAATTGTAAATAAAAAAACCAAATAGTATAAGTGCTATGCATAAAAAAGCTAAGGCCGGAATAATACGTTTGGCTCTAGAAATATAAAAATCAGTGATAGAAAATTTAGCTTCTCTTGTACGACTAAAAATAATGGCTGTCATCAGATAACCTGAGATGACAAAAAACATCAACACCTGTAAAGCCACCGCTGAAGCCTGCTATCTTGAAGTGAAATAATACGACGGCTATGACTGCAATAGCCCTTAGCCCATTAATATCTTTTCTAAATGTCATATAGCGTCTCTGCTATTAGTCTAGTCAGTATGGCTAGTAATGACTAGTTGTTACTGATTTATTAATTAAGTTTTTAAATAAAGGCTCCAATTTTTTCATACCATTTATATTAATGTGATTATCATCAAAATAATAGGAGACCCCGTGTAAAGTACCTATACATTGTTTGCCATTTGGACATAAGTAAGGTACGGGGTCTAACAATATTAAACCACATTTTTGGCTAGCTTGAGCCATGGCTTGAAGAGGAATTTTATTTTTTTCAAGATAGCTTTCCATGGAAATATTAATATCTTTTATTTTAGATAATAAAATAGATTGCATAAAAAGTGTTTTCTGAATGGGTATATCCATGGTTGGTATCGGTTTTAGCACATAAACAGGTCTATTCTTCGCTAACTTACACATGGTGTCTATATAATGTTTAGTATAATCGGCAATAAACTCATCAGTTATTTTACTGACAGGTTTATTAAAATAAATAAAGTGGCCAGTTTGGTCAAAAGGGTTAGTATAAAGGTAATGACCATTTACAATTAATAGCGGCACCTTGCGGTAATGGTGAGCTAAGATCTCAAATTTTTGTTTTAAGAAAGCACTGCAAGATTCTTTTGCCCTTGGGTCTTTATATTTATAGCCTTGCATAACCAAACAACCACCAACTCCCCAGTGTATTCCAGTGATTTCAGGATTAGCAAAATAAACAGAATTACTAATACCTACTGAGTGACTATCACCCCATACAATATAACTAACGGGAGTTTTATTAGGATTAATAACACAATCGTTTCCATTGCTACAATTAGTTGGATAAAATCTTACCCATTCATTATATTTAACTTTAGCCAAACTTTGAGGGCGAAGATGAGGACACTTTTTAGCTATAATGCTCATGATCGAAGCTAGTCCAGAGATGGCTAGTATAACTATAAGGTATTTAATGACTTCTTTACCAAAAGTGGTGTTGATTTTAAATTTTGTTTCAACAAAAAAATAAGATAAAGTTCCTAAAATAAGCGAGACAATAATCCCATAAATAACATAATAGGTATGCAACATATTACATAAATAGAACCATACTGCGATAGGCCAATGCCATAAATAAACAGAATAGGAGATATTACCTAAAAATTGTAAGATTATATTATCAGTAATAATAGATTTTTTATCAGCTATCACTATTAACGCACTGCCTATAATAGGGACTAGGGCTAAATAACCAGGCCATGACATCGCATCTTCTGGGCTTAGCCCAAATAGGGTAATGATGATAAAGATAATACCTATTAAATGAATTAAAGTTTTAGGTTTTTCTTTTAATTTGATAGGGTATAAATAAATTAAACTACCTGATAATAGTTCCCACGCTCTAGTAGGAAGAAGGTAATAGGCAGCAGAGTTATTTAGTGGAGTATAATAAATACAAAATACTAAGGATATAGTAGTTAATGCTACTAAAATCCATTTAATAGATTTTTCTT
>CALYQH010000160.1 GCA_945283395.1 uncultured Ventosimonas sp.
GCCCGCCTCAATCAACCGTTGTCCAGAAATAATTGCTCTGGCACTTGAGGTACAGGCGTTTGAAATAGTATAAGCAGGCCCTTCTAGTTCAAGATAGTTAGCTAGAAAAGCGGCTAAATCCCCCATCTCTTGTTGTTGATAGTTGTAATGCGCTGGTAATTTTCCTTGTTGGCTATACTGATTAATAGCTAACTCCCCTTCATATATTCCAGTTGTACTACTACCCATAATGACCGCAATACGCTTGTTACCATAATGTATTTTAGCTAGCTCAAGTTGATTCTGGATCTGCTCTAGCGCAGCTAATAATTATTGATTATTTCTGGTGTTATATATTAAAAATTCCCTAGCAATAGTGGGTAATGAATGAGTAACTTTACCTATATAAGTTGTTTTATGATTTAATAACCACTCATCATCTCTAACCAATCCAGATCTACCTGCCTGTAAATTATCAGCTATTTCATTAAGTGAACTCCCTAATGCATTAACCATTGCGACAGCTGTAAGGTAGATCATTTTATTCACTCATATCTTGAATATTAATATGATAATTAAAATAATGATTACTAATATCAATAGGTACTCTATCTTTCCCTATTAAATGATAGCTTATTTCCATAATTAACTGCTGATCTTCATCCTTTAATAGTCTTTTATTATCTATATCTACTAATGTCCAACCATTAGGTAACAATGGTTGCCAACTAGTTAAAGGCCAATAACTTAACATTATATCTGCTAAAACTTGATTAGCAGGTGGCAACTCTGGCAACTGAATAGACTGTTCTACTATAATTGTTTTACCATCATAAGTCGCCTTAAATAAGCGAATGCCTATTGGCGATAAACCTACTAATACTATTTGACCATTTTTGATGTCTATCGCTGTCATCAATGATTCCTTTCTATCGCCAACCGTGGCTGTTAGTAACTGTTGTTTATGTACCTCCCTATCCATATAAGGATAAGGCAAAGTTACCTTAACGCCTCTCTTTAGCCAAGCAGTAGTACTAGGCTGAGCAACATGAGAGCAACCTACTAACAATAAGCTAATACCTAACAATAAACTAACAACTTTAACAATCATAATTTTCCTTTAGGAATAGCTATAGGTGATAGCAAAAAAGCAGTCAAAATACCTGTTGTTAATACCATACCAAAGTCAGCAATTGCAGCGGTATGGCTCAATGCCAACAACCCAAAAGTCAGTAAAGTAGTTATGGCAGCAAGACTAATGGAAATCATTGAAGTAGTAGGCTGTACACGGCTATTACTAAAGAATAGCGTATAATCAATACCCACCCCCAATACCAAAACCAATGCTAACAAAGAAAATAGATTAACAGCTATTGCACACAGCCCTAACATGGCTATGCCCATTGCTAAAGACAAGATGGTAGGAACTATGCAATAAAGCCCATGCCGCCACTTAAATCTTATAAGAAATAAGGCGCAAATAATAGCGGTAGCTACTAAAATAAGCCAAGCTAAATAATATCTATAGGTTGCAAATAATTGATTATACTCGGTACGTTTATCCATCCAATAGAGATGAGGCGTTTCTTCAACTAGCGCTTTTATTAAAAGGGTATTTTTAACACCACTAACTGGTACTAAAATAGCGGTTTGTCCTTGCTGGTTATCAAACCATAGTAAGCGCCATCCTTCGCTAATAACACTAGCTAACCAGTCACTAGGCTTTAATAGATTTGTGGCCACTTGTTTGGAGGCTATCTTAAGCCCTAAGGCTTCTAATTGTTTAATAACATCTGGGGCTTGCTGGCTCAATAGATCAATATTTTGTTGCTGATTTTTTAAAGAAGATAAAGGTAATAAGCGATAGCTGGTAAATGCTCCTTGCTCTTGCAGTTTAGTTAATGTTGGTTTTAACAACTGTAATCTTTCCAATGCTTGCTCTGCTGTTTCACCATAGACCACAAACCACTTCTGATCTCCTTGTTGCCCCGTTAATTGGCTGATTTTTTGATCTTGCTCCTTTAACTGCGTTGGCAAAGACTGTAAGTTGCTAATATCATCATTAATAGTTAATTGGCTAATTCCTATTAAACTAGCTACTACACAGAAGGTAGGTATACCAATTCTCATCAGTCTATTTTGTTGCCATAAGTTTAACCATAAACGAGGAAAAGTTAGCTTGACTTGTCTGACTAAAAAATTTTTCACTAAATAAGGAAACCAACAAAATACAGTAATAAAAGCACCTAATAAGCCAAATACAGCAAATAAAGCCAGTTGGCGTAGCCCAGGAAAAGGCGTAAGCAATAAAACAGCATAAGCAATACAGCTAGCTATCATTGCTAAAGAAATGCAAGGCAGTAACTTTATTAAACTAGTGAAAGGTGTTTCTTGATTACCGTGCATCATTCTTTCAGATAAGTAAAATAATGCGTAATCAATAGCTAAGCAAATTACGGTCGTACTCATTAATAACGTAATTATGTGTACTTGCTCAAAAACTAATAATACCGCGACAGTACCGCATAAAATACCTATTATTACAGCTACCATAATAATAATGAGCGGTCTAAAAGAACGAAAAAAAACTAAAAGTAATAACACAATACCTATAACAGAAACGATACCTATGGTAAAAATATCTTGCTCGGCTTTTTGGCTCGCATAGTCACTATAATAAATCATGCCTCGTTGCAAGATTTGTGTAGCAGGCCATTGTTGATAAATACTATTTTTTAATTGCTGTAATTTACTAATGGTTTGCTTAGCCGTTTTGATATCGTGAGAGGAAGCAGTTAATTCAGCATAAATAAAATACCAAAGCTGACCTTGTTTATCGGTAACGGTTAACCAGCCATCTTTTAGTAGAAAGTGACTATTTCCGGCTTGTTGGGCTAGCTGAGCTGATCTAATTAACAATAGCGGATCATAACTGAGCTCCTTAACACCAACCCCTGCAAAAGGCGAGTAAAGCTGCGCTTTTACCCATTCACTATAGTTGCTAGCCCCCTGTTTAAGGCGAGCTTTAGTAGCATCATCCATTAAAGCAGAACGATATTGATAAAGAAACGCGCCCCATTTTGCTTGTTGTTTTTCATCAATAGGTTGAAAAACATGCGTTACTTCAGGCAGTTTAGTTAATTGTTCTAAAAAAACTTTAATAGCTGTTACATCATTATTAACGGGTCTAATTAACCATACTAACTGTTTATCTAACCGTTGATTGAAGCTCTCTACAATATTGCTTGGCAGACCAGTCATTTGTTCCTTAGGCAACATAGCAATAATACTACTATTAATCCTACTATGACTAAATAACCAACCCAGCATAATGAGCAATAGTAAATTAACTATTAACCAACTAATAGCAAGTTTTTTATGCCATTTAGGGAGCAAAATACTTCAACTCCTCTGCTGTTAGTGCAGGCTTTGTTGTTTGGTTAGTAAATTTAATCATTGTTTGATCACCTTGCATATCATCTATTTCAATTGTTTCTAAAAACTCACCACCTGTTAATTTGAGTTGTTTAAAAATTTTATCCAAGGGACTAGCAATAGGAGTCAACGTTAACCACCACAACCCAGGTGAACCTTCAAGCTTAAGGCTAAAGTTTTTCTCCAGCACAGCACGGTCTGCATTAAAAATAGCAGTTAACAAATAGTTAAATTGAAACATTTGGGGATTACTTTGGGCAGTAATAATCTGTGGCTGTTGATCATTAATAACCTGTACCATTTTATTGGTAGTTAAAATGAGTAGAATGCTAAAGGGTTGTTGCTGATGCCAATATAAACCATACTGTTTGGTTACCAGCATATTACCTGATGACTTAAAAGGTTTAGTTAAACCATTAATAGTTTTAATTTGCGTAAAATCAGCTCTTACTAGTGGTTGCTTCTCCATTTGCGCAGCAAGATCTTCTAAACTCATAGCCCACACTGTATTAGTAAAGATTAATAATCCTATCAAGTAACTTACATACCTCATGGCTTTACCCCTAGCTTATCCCATAATATTTGTGGACAAATATAACTCATTTCTTGTTTTTCTAAACTTACTGCGACCTGAATAGTATAACCTGTTGTTAAGCGTTTATTCGTTTGCGCATCTGTTATTTCATAATTTATACGTAATCTATTTTCATACTCCATTATTTGCGCTTTAATGAATAACTGTTGTTCAACATATACTGCCGCTATATATTTAGCCCTTGCATCTACCACCGGCCAACTATAACCAGAATCTTTCATTTGTTGATAACTATAGGCAAACTTTCTCAATAATGCCTCACGAGCTAGTTCAAAATAACGAAAATAGTTACCATGCCATACTACCCCCATCGCATCAGTATCATGAAAAGGTACAGTTAAGGATACTGTCTCTGAATACAGAGGATTTTTTGTTAA
>CALYQH010000161.1 GCA_945283395.1 uncultured Ventosimonas sp.
AATTTGTTGTTCAGTAGCACTACCAGCACCTGTCACACCAGCTACCGAAACATAGTAGATAAAGCCTGAAGCATTATGTAAAAGCTGTGATAATCTTTTCTCATCGGTGGTAGGCGTTGCTAACCTAATGAAATCAATATTTGAATTATGCGCAGGAATACAGAGTTCATTATCATGTTCTGCGGGTAGATCTACTATGATTAGGCCATCAACTCCAGCGGTTTGCGCATCTCTTAAAAAATTATTTACCCCATAGTGATAAATTGGATTGAAGTAACCCATTAAGATGATAGGGGTAATTTGATCATCTTGTCGAAAGTCATTGACCATTTGGAGAGTTTTAGCAAGCGTTTGACCATTTGCTAAAGCTCTTAATGATGAATTTTGAATAGTAGGGCCATCAGCCATAGGGTCAGAAAAAGGCATTCCTAACTCAATAATATCGGCTCCTTCAAAAGGTAAGGTCTTGAGGATAGTTAAGGAGGTTTGATAATCAGGGTCACCCGCAGTAATAAAGGTAACAAAGGCCGATTGGTTTTGTTGTTTTAATTTAGCAAAGCAAGCTGCTAATCGACTCATAGTTGATGCTCCTTAATATAGCTCATTACTGTTTGCATATCTTTATCACCACGGCCAGATATATTAACCACCATGATATGTTCTTTAGGTAACTGGGGAGCACGTTTGATAGCTTCGGCTATAGCATGTGAAGATTCAAGGGCAGGAATGATACCTTCTAATTTACAGCAAATTTGAAAAGCTTGCATGGCTTCCTCGTCATTTATAGCAACATATTCTGCACGCGTAATATCATGTAAATAGGCATGCTCAGGCCCTATCCCTGGATAATCTAAGCCTGCTGAAATAGAGTAAGCATCGATGATTTGACCATCTGCATTTTGCAGTAAATAGGTTTTATTACCATGTAATACACCCAACGTTCCACCGGTTAAACTAGCAGCATGTTTACCTGAATTAACACCCTGACCGCCGGCTTCTACACCTATTAATTGCACACTTTGTTCTTCAATGAAAGGATAAAATAATCCCATTGCATTTGAGCCACCTCCCACGCAAGCTATTAAACTATCAGGTAATCTACCTTGCTGTTCTTGCAGTTGTTGTTTTACTTCTTTCCCTACCACGGATTGAAAATCGCGTACCATAGTTGGGTAAGGATGGGGGCCAGCTATGGTGCCTATAATGTAGAAAGTATCTTTAACATTAGTAACCCAATCTCGCAAAGCCTCATTCATAGCATCTTTTAATGTGCCAGTTCCTGACTCAACAGCAATCACTTTAGCCCCTAGTAGTTTCATCCGAAATACATTGGCTTGTTGCCTATCTATATCGGTAGAACCCATGAAAACTACACAGGGTAAGCCAAATCGAGCAGCTACTGTAGCAGTAGCCACCCCGTGCATGCCTGCGCCAGTTTCGGCAATAATACGTTGTTTACCCATGCGTTTAGCTAATAGAATTTGCCCAATACAGTTATTAATTTTATGGGCTCCGGTGTGGTTTAATTCTTCTCTTTTAAAATAAATTTGTGCACCACCACAATATTGAGTTAAGCGTTCAGCAAAGTATAAAGGGCTAGGACGTCCCACATAGTCACGTTGTAAATAAGCTAATTCTGCTAAGAATTTGGGATCTTTTTTAGCAGCGTTATATTCATGATCTAACTCTAACACTAATGGCATTAAAGTTTCAGCCACATAACGACCACCGTAGGAGCCAAATAAGCCGTTAGCATCAGGCTCGTTATAAGATAAAGACATGAGGGAACTCCCTAAGTAATGAGATTTAGCATATTTCTGTCAATTATTATACTACAAAAAGTTTCCTTTCATATTTACGCTAACACACTATCCTTTAAAGAAATCAATAAAACATCTATGTTTGGCGGGTAAAAATTGCCTATTAGGATAGTAGAGATAATAATGGGTGGCAGCTAATTGCCAGTCAGGTAGCACTTCAATTAACTGGCCTTTGGCTAACAGAGTTAATACTTCGTCATCTAAGAAAAGATTAGCTAGGCCTAGCCCTTGCAAGGCTAATTGTAATAAGGCTAGTTCATTATTTACCATGATATTAGCTGGCGGATGGAGCACTATAGATTGCTGGTCTTTAGTAAAATGCCACGTATGAAGTTGTTGGCTAGTAGTGTATCTATAGCCTATACAGATGTGTTGATAGATGTCTTCTGGTTGGCTAGGAGGGGTGTGCTTTTGGAGATATTCTGCACTAGCAACGATAGCTGAATCAATATAATTATTTAAAGGTACAGCTATCATGGTTTCATTAAGTACTTGCGTTGATCTAATGCCTATATCAAATCCTTCTAAAATAATATCATTAAGGCCGTCATTAATTTGTATATCTAATTGAATATAGGGATATTGTTTAGTAAAACAGGCTATTTTAGGATAAAGGACTTTTTTCCAAGCTATATAGGAAGTAGTAATTTTAATAATGCCAGAGGGATTATGCTGGAGTTGTTTTATTTCTTCTAAGGCAGCTGTGATTTCTTCTAAGGTAGGTTGTATTCTTGAGTAGAGAATTTGACCTGCTTCTGTTAAGGCGATAGCTCTAGTGGTTCTATGCAATAACCTAACCGCTAATTTTTGTTCCAACTGCTGAATTGCCTGACTTAAAGCTGAAGGCGATAAGCCAAGCTCTTGCGCCGCTTTAGTGAAACTTTTTTGGTCAGCTACTGAGCAAAAATAATAAAGAAAAGTATTAAGGTCTGGACGCATTATTAAGTAATACTTAAAAGAGTAGTTAATAATTTGGTATTTTTTTAATAATACTAAATTATTAGACTTTATCCAACATAAATAAAGTAATTGATTAGGGTGACATTATGCAATTTAAAAAATTAATTTGGTTAGGAGTATGCAGTATGATTTTAGCTACATCGAACACTTATGCAGAAAAATCCTCAGCTGAAGCTGCAACAGAAAGTCGTTTAGAAAGAGGTAAAAGATTACTGACCGCTATTGATGGTGAAGCTGGACAGGCAGTGGTTGATTCCTTACAAGAAATAGCTCCTGATTTTAGTAATTATCTATTTGAGTATCCATTTGGTGATATCTATGCTCGTCCTGGTCTTGATTTAGCTAGTAGAGAAAAAGTGACAATAGCCGCGTTAGCTGCCATGGGTAATGCTCAACCACAATTAAAAGTTCATATAGCGGCGGCGCTAAATGTAGGGGTAAAACCTCAAGAAATTGTCGAAATAATGATACAAATGTCAGTTTATGCTGGATTCCCAGCCGCTTTAAATGGTTTAAAAGCGACACAAGAAGTTTTTAAAGCAAAAAATATTAGTCTGCCTAAACAACCTTAATAGGAAATTATAATTATGCAATATCATCAACTAGGTAATAGTGATCTTAATATTTCAAGATTAGGTTTAGGTTGTATGGGCATGAGTTCGTTTTATGGTGCTCATGATGATCAACAATCCATCAAAACCATCCATTATGCGTTAGAGCAAGGCATTAATTTGCTTGATACGGCTGACATGTACGGCCCATTAACTAATGAAATGTTAATAGCAAAAGCTATTGCAGGGAAGAGAGACAAAGTTATATTAGCCACTAAATTTGGGATAGTATTTGGCGCTAATAGTGATAAATCCAAAAGAGTAGTGAATGGTCGTCCTGACTATGTTATGAAAAGTTGTGAGGCAAGCTTAAAACGCCTTAATACCGAGGTTATAGACCTTTATTATCTACATAGAGTTGATCCGAGTGTAGCTATAGAGGAAACGATAGGTGCTATGGCAGAGCTAGTTAAACAAGGTAAGGTTCGTTATTTAGGTATTAGCGAAGCATTACCAGAAACCTTAATAAGGGCTAGCAAAGTACACCCTATTACTGCGTTACAAATGGAATACTCCTTATGGACAAGGGATGCTGAACAAGAGATTTTAGTCACCTGCCAACAGTTAGGCACAAGTTTCGTCGCTTATAGTCCTTTAGGGAGAGGTTTTTTATCTGGCACTATTAAAACGCCTGATGATTTTGAGCTAGATGATTATCGAAGAACAAATCCGCGTTTTATGGGAGAAAATTTTTACAAAAATATTCAACTGGTGGATAAATTAACCGCTTTAGCCAAAGCAAAAAAATGTACCGCAGCACAATTAGCATTAGCTTGGATTTTGGCTTCTCCTTATCAGATAATACCTATTCCCGGTTGTCGAAAAATTACTAATTTAGCTGAGAATATAGCCGCTTTAACCATTCAATTAACTAAGGAAGAATACCAACAAATGAGTAACTTTTTCCCTATTAATGAGATAGCAGGCGAACGCTATGCCGCTCAATTTAGGCCTGAAACTATGAAATAATAGCTAACATTTATAAACTAAAT
>CALYQH010000162.1 GCA_945283395.1 uncultured Ventosimonas sp.
GCCTAATTTAGCGGCTGCTCTAGTAAAACTCTGTTCTCTTGCGACCAAGATAAAAGCCAGTAAATCATTAAAATTTTCATGCTGCATTGATGAATTTACCTCATAAGCTTTTGTAAATTATAACAGCTAATCAAATAATCTTATATCTGCTAAAGTTTTATTTATTTAAAGTTAAAGTGTTAAAGGATTCTATTAGTAATATAGCGTCAAAGATAGAGCGAAAGTACTGTTAATTTTTTTGGAAGTATTCTGCTACTCTAGTCTTACAAATTTAAGTGATATCAAGAGTAGATTACTTTACAGATAATTTATTAAGAGCAAAAGCTAGCTTGTAACTGTTCAATAGCTTTCACTATTAAGTAATAGCACTAGAGCTTAGTTAATATTAGTTATAAGGATTGGTAGGGCATTAGAACAGTAAATAACTACCGAGTTTTTAGGAGCAAAATTATGCAAAAACGTTTATTAGGTAACAATAAATTAGCAGTTTCAGCTTTAGGATTAGGCTGCATGGGAATGAGCTTTAGCTATGGCGTAGCAGCAGATAAAAAGGACATGATTAAACTGCTACATCATGCGGTAGAGTTAGGTGTTAATTTCTTTGATACAGCTGAAGTATACGGGCCTTATACAAATGAACAGCTTTTAGGAGAAGCGCTTTCAACCTTTAAAGAGCAAGTTATTATAGCAACTAAGTTTGGTTTTAATATTGAAAATGGCCAACAAGTAGGTTTGAATAGTCGTCCCGAGCATATTAAACAAGTAGCCGATGAATCATTAAAGCGCTTGAAAAGAGAGTCGATAGATCTATTCTATCAACATAGAGTTGATCCTACTGTGCCTATTGAAGAAGTGGCTGGAGCGGTGAAAGATCTTATTCAAGCTGGCAAAGTTAAGCACTTTGGGTTGTCCGAAGCAGGGATAGACACTATTCAACGAGCCCATGCGATACAACCTGTCACCGCATTACAAAGTGAATATTCGCTGTGGTGGCGTAATCCTGAACAGGAGATTATTCCTACTCTTGAAAAGTTAGGTATTGGCTTAGTGCCTTTTAGTCCTCTTGGCAGAGGTTATTTAACCGGAACCTTTAATGCGCAAACAGAGTTTCCAGCCAACGATCTGCGTAGTAAGCTACCACGCTTTACTAAAGAAGCATTACAGGCCAATCAGGTGTTAATTGAATTACTTAAAGATTATGCTTCCCAAAAAAAGGCTACACCAGCACAAATAGCATTGGCTTGGCTATTGGCACAAAAGCTTGGATTGTCCCTATTCCGGGGACACGCAGTCTTGCTAGACTTAAAGAAAATTTAGCGGCGATCAACATAATTTTAACCCCCGCTGAGTTAAAACAAATAACCCAGGCAACTGCCAAAATAAAATTAAAGGGGGATAGGTATCCCAGCGAATTAGAGAAAATAACAGGTCGTTAATTTTTGTTGTCCTTAAAATATTTGCCATCTGGCGAGTATTTTAAGGATGTCATTTTGTCAAAATAGCTTATAGCTATATCTTTAGGCTACTCATCAAGCCTTAATGTGTTAATTATCCTTGTGAGTATCTTGTGCTAATAGTAATTAGCTCAATTAGTAGCAACTTGCCATAAGTATTAAAACTAAAATTAAAAAAAGTAAGTAACCTGTAAAGGCTAGTTAAACTAATGGTTAGCTGGTTTTGCAGATAGCCTTTTTTTCATAAAATACTATTTTAGCTATATGATCTAGCTTTGCTTTGTGAGTAGATAAACAAGTAATTTATTAAACTATACTAATAAAAAACAATAAATTCTGTTAAGGGTAGATTAAGTTAGATGGGTAAAACAGTAAGTTTAAGCTAGTAAATAACTTCTTATTCACTAGCTTGCAAATGAGATAATAACTGCATTAGAAAAGCTCTATTTATTATTCACTGGTGGTTGAAGCAGGTTCGGCATTACTGTCTACCGCTTGGCTAGGTTGAGTTGTGTTAGTTTGGGTTGCCCCTCTTTGATAAACAATATCTTTAGTGCCACCACCACATACCCCAACAACTTTCTTATCTGTCACTGTGCCTTTTTCTACCGCGTCTAAAGTAAATGTAGCAACCCCATTTGCTTTGATTTTTTCGGCTATTTGTTCTTTTACAGCTTCACAGTTATCTGCATATACGGCAGTAGATACAACCAATGTACAACTTAATGCTAATAATACCTTTTTCATAATGAATTCCATAATAGGGTTAGTTAATTAGGTTAAAGACTCTATAATTATGCGCTTTTTATTAGAAAAGCAAATACCTTTCCTGAAATTTATTTTAACAAAAAACTTATTTAATAATATTATCGGAAAGTTTTAGATTAAAGGTTGCTAGTAGCTGCTAAAACATGAATTTAATAAAGAACGTTAAGTAATGTTTTTCTGTTCCTAGAGGGAGGAGTCTGGCAAATGTGTTTCTTATTAGGCAAGAAGAAAATTCAGTTAAAAGGGTAATGCTTGTTTTAGGTTTTTAGACATAGTTATACCTGACCATCTACACCGCCATTAAACTAATGCTATAGGTTAATAGGCCTGATATAAGCTATTTTGCTTAATGGTAATGATGTTTTTGACCTTTGCTATAGTGTATATTCTAGTAGTGATAGCGATAATTTGTAGAGATGACTTAAATTTTATAACGTTAAAATAACGCTAAGTTTGCTAACTGGTTATTAAGTTATGTCTATTACTTATCTATAATTAACTTGTAGTAAAGGTATAAGCTATGCTATTTGTTAAATTAGGTGTTAAACTGTTGAGCTTTTTATTAGTAGTTAACAGATAGGTGTTTACCTATTTCTAGTGCTATAAGTAATTGTTTTTACTAATGTATCTTGATTAAGAGAAAGTTATGTTACGATATCCTGATATTGATCCAGTAGCTTTTAGCCTTGGACCTATTAGTGTTCATTGGTATGGCTTGATGTATATCTTCGGAATTACTATTGCCTGGTTGTTAGCTAAAAGCCGCTTAGCCAAATTTGATCCTAATTGGAATGGTGAAAAATTAGCAGATTTAGTGTTTTATTGTGCACTGGGAGTAGTGGTAGGCGGTCGTCTTGGTTATATCTTATTTTATGATTTTCCTATCTATGCGGCAGAACCCTTGAAAATTTTTAAAGTTTGGCAAGGTGGTATGTCTTTTCATGGCGGTATGGTTGGCGTGTTATTAGCCACTTGGTGGTTTGCCAGACGGAATAACAAAACTTTTTTCCAGCTAGCTGATTTTATCGCACCTTTTGTACCCATAGGGTTAGGTCTAGGGCGGATAGGGAATTTTATTAATGGTGAATTATGGGGTAAACCAACCGATTTACCTTGGGGAATGATTTTTCCCTATGATCCTGAGCATGTAGCACGTCATCCTTCTCAATTGTATCAGTGTTTTTTAGAGGGGATAGTCTTGTTTTTAATTTTGTGGTTTTTTTCTAAAAAACCGCGCCCTCCCATGGCTGTATCAGGTATGTTCCTATTCTGGTATGGTTTATTTCGTTTTATTGTAGAATTTGTTCGTTTACCAGATCAGCAATTAGGTTATTTGGCTTTTGGTTGGCTTACTATGGGGCAATTGCTTTGCTTGCCTATGATAATAGTAGGTTTGGTGTTATTAGTGTTGGCCTATCGACCTAACAATTTACAGGAAAGATAATGAGGCAATATCTTGATTTAATGCAACATGTGCTTGATAAAGGAGTTTATAAAGCTGATCGGACAGGGACAGGTACCTATAGTGTCTTTGGTTATCAGATGCGCTTCAATTTGCAAGATGGCTTCCCCTTAGTAACGACGAAAAAATGCCATCTAAAATCTATTATTTATGAACTCTTATGGTTCTTGCAAGGAAATACTAATATCCATTATTTAAATGATAATGGCGTGCACATTTGGGATGAGTGGGCAGATGCCAACGGCGATTTAGGCCCAGTCTATGGCTATCAATGGCGCTCTTGGCCTGTCCCTAATGGTAAGCACATCGACCAGATAGCTAAATTAATTACTATGCTTAACACTAATCCTGATTCACGGCGTCTGGTTGTGTCTGCTTGGAACCCTGCATTAGTAGATAATATGGCCTTGCCTCCTTGTCATGCTTTATTCCAGTTTTATGTGGCGGATGGCAAATTATCTTGTCAATTATATCAACGCTCAGCTGATATTTTTTTAGGGGTGCCTTTTAATATTGCCAGTTATGCATTATTAACTATGATGATAGCGCAAGTTTGCCATTTAGGCTTAGCTGATTTTGTCTGGACAGGCGGCGACTGTCATCTTTATGCCAATCATATTGAACAGGCTGAACTACAGTTAACTAGAGCGCCTTATCCGTTACCTACGATGAAGCTTAATCCTGAAGTAAC
>CALYQH010000163.1 GCA_945283395.1 uncultured Ventosimonas sp.
TAGCATTAGCTAGAGCACTGTATCGACAACCCACTTTAATAGTACTAGATGAACCTAATGCAAATCTCGATGAAGCAGGCGATCAAGCCTTATTAGAAGCTATCAAACGCATTAAAGCAGCGCACAAAACACTAGTGCTTATTACCCATAGGAGCAATGTACTTAGCTTGACTGATAAATTATTAGTATTGGCTGAAGGACAATTAAAAGCATACGGCAATACATTAGACGTATTAAAACAACTGAATGCAGATAAAAAACCAACAGAGGCAGCAGTAAACAAGCCAAAGGTAAGTTATGCCATGGGCTTTAGCGCTATGCCTTCTAGTAAAGTAAACAAGGGGTCGTAGTGGCTATTAACGTTGAAACTGTTGATACCTCCGAGGTAACAGCGCAGTTACAAGCATTAGATAATAAAAAACCGGCCAGATTAGGCTGGCTAATTGTCTTAGGTGGGTTTTGTTGCTCTTTGCTTTGGGCGGCGTTAGCCCCGTTAGATAAGGGAGTGGCGGTGAATGGCAAAATTATTGTGTCAGGCCATCGCAAGGTAGTTCAACATCCTAATGGTGGTATTGTCGATAAAATTTTTGTAGAAGAAGGCCAAAAAGTGACTGCGGGCGAAATTGTTATGCAATTAAATGATACCACGTGGAAAACGCAACAACAGTCGCTTTATGTTCAATACATCACTTTTCTAGCAAACCAAGCTAGACTTCAAGCCGAGCTAGCATGGTTAAAAGAACCATTATTTAGTCAAGAGCTACTGAGTTTTCAAGCAGACCCTCAAGCCGCTGCCGCCATGCAGCTCCAAACTAGTTTATTAAAGAATCGTCAAGATTCTTTGACTATGGAGTTACAAGGAATTAAAGCTAGTATCGGCGGCATAAAAGAGCAAATAAAGGGCTTAACCCAAGCATTAGCAAATAAACAGCAACAACAAACGCTTATTAATAATCAGCTAAAAGGCCAAAGAGAATTAGTAGAAGAAGGTTATATGGCACGTAATAAACTCTTAGATACAGAGCGAGTATATGCCCAAATAGGGTCTGATATAGCTGAAGATAGAGGCCGTATAGGCCAGCTTCAGCAACAGGTAGCAGAATTGACGTTGAAAGTAAGCCAACGCCAACAAGATTATCAAAAGGAAGTAGCCACACAGCTTACAGAATTGGAGAGTAAAACCGAAGAAGTAAGGCAAAAATTACAGAATGCCGAGTTTGAACTAGCACACACTAAAATAATAGCGCCTAGTAGTGGCATAGTAGTAGCTTTAAATGTTTTTACCCAAGGTGGGGTAATTAGCCCAGGGCAGTCATTAATGGAAGTAGTGCCAGAAGATGAATCTTTGTTAGTGGAGGGTGAATTACCTGTTAATTTAGTGGATAAGGTACATAAAGGTTTATCGGTTGAAGTTATGTTTCCTGCCTTTTCACAAAGTACTACACCAAAGGTGGAAGGTGAAGTGTTATTAGTTTCAGCCGATAGATTAACCGATGATCAAACTAAACAACCTTATTATAGTATTCAAATTAAAGTGACTGATAAAGGCATGGCTTCATTAAAAGGCTTACAAATTCGCCCCGGTATGCCCGTACAAGCTTTTGTAAGAACCGGGGAAAGATCGCTGTTAAGTTATTTATTTAAACCGCTGTTAGATCGCACCCATCTTGCTTTGGGGGAAGAATGAATTTGCTGAGAAGTTATTGGCTAGCTATATTTTGGTCAACTCTGTTTGTTCCATATTGTGCTGCCTTGAATATTTTAGATGCTTATGTGTTAGCCCTTGATAATGATCCTACTTTCCATGCTGCCCTAAAAGCTAATGAAGCTGGGCAAGAATATTTAGCTATAGGGCGAGCAGCATTACTGCCTAAAGTTAACTATAGCTATAATAAAGGGCATAATGATTCTGAGGTGACGACCTTTACCACTACCACTAGAAAGTACAAAAGCTATACTTCTACCTTTAGTCTGCAACAGCCACTTTTTGATTATGCGGCGTGGGCAGAATATAGACAAGGCGCAACCAGGGCGCTGATGTCCGATGAGATTTTTCGTGATAAGTCGCAAGATCTTGCTATTAGGCTATTTACTGCTTATAGCGAAGCTTTATTATCAGAACAAGTTATTCTCCTGTCTAAAGCCCAACAACATGCTTATCAAGAGCAATTACAACTTAATAGAAAACTATATAAAGAAGGGGAAGGAACTCGCACCGATATACTAGAGACAGAAGCAAGATTACAATTAGCGATCGCAGAATACATTGAAGCACAAGATAATTTAGATGCGGCACTTAGGGAATTACAAACTATTATTGGAACAGCGATAAGTATTAATCAACTGACCCCTTTGAAAGCTAGTTTCGTTGTATTGCCGTTAAAGCCTACTAAATTTGAAGTATGGCGCGATAAAGCGGTAGCTTATAATGCAAATCTTAAAGCGCAACGCTATGCGGTAGATGTAGCAGATTATGAGCTAAAAAAGAAATTGGCTAACCATTTGCCTACAGTTAATTTTTACGCTAACAATAGAAAATCTAGTTCAGATTCTGATAGTACGTATAATCAAAAATATAATACTAAAACAGTAGGTATTCAATTGAGTATGCCTTTATTTGCTGGTGGTGGAAATTTAGCGGCTTCGCGGCAAGCTTCCAAACAAAAAGCACAAGCTCAATATGAGTTAGATGATAAAGTGAGTGCTACTGTAAAAGAATTACGTAAACAATTTAATCTTATCAATAGTAGTAAGGCACGCATTCAGGCTTTTGACTTGGCGGTTAAATCGGCTTCAACATTGGTGACGGCTACCGAAAAAAGCGTACAGGCTGGCGAGCGGGTCAATTTAGATGTTTTAAATGCCGAGCAACAATTCTTTAGTGCTAAAAAAAATTTAGCTGATGCGCAGCATGCTTATTTAAGAGCATGGTTAACCTTGAGATACTTAAGTGGTCAATTAGGCGAAGAAAATTTACAGGAGTTAGCTAGTTATTTTTTTGAATAAAGCTAATAGTAAGGGGCTGCTAAATTTGCTAGCGGTTACTAGCGCCATGTCGTTAATTAATCTTGTGCGAGAACTAGTTAATGATAGGGTTAGAGCAACTAGAACAGCGCGCTTTAATAAGCTTAATGTTGCTAATAGGGATTTGACCTCGAGTTGATAATTCAGCAATGGTTTTAGTGTAAGCCTCTTTCCTCATCCTGCACATAGACGTAGCTAGCTAAAACAATGGACTTTTAAAGGGTTATGACCACTTAATAAATGTTAAGTAAGGGGGCTTTTGGTAATTAATTGATTGGTTAATTTCAAAGGTTTAGTTAGTTGTATTGTTTTTTTAGTAAATCCTTATATGATAGTCTAAATGGATTGACTTATAAGGAAACTATGTGACTTATAGTACTTACTATTTACGCTTGGCGTTACCTTCTCCTTTAAGGCGACTCTTTGATTATTTACCACCTAAAGGCGTGGATGCTAGCCTATTAACGGCAGGCATCAGAGTAAAAGTGCCGTTTGCTAATCGTACCTTAGTGGGCGTATTAATAGAAGTTACTACTAAGACCGAAGTAGCTACTGATAAATTAAAAAATGCGCTAGCGTTACTCGATGAAACGCCTATTATTCCCACTATGTTATTAAATTTATGTCAATGGACGGCGCATTATTACTTACATAGTTTAGGTGATACGTTAGCTTGGGCTTTACCTAATTTATTAAAACAAGGTAAATATCCTGATGAAAATAGCGAATACATTTGGCATATAGTTGAAGGCGTAAGTCAAGCCGATAGTCGTTTAAATAGAGCCCCTAGACAAAAACGTACCTTACAAATTTTGATGCAGCATCCGCATGGGGCAGCCCAGAATTTATTAGAAAAATTACAGATTCAATTAGATAGTTTGCAAAGGTTACAAGAAAAAGCACTCGTCTATTGTGAATGTAGAGCTATTAAGCCCGTTAAACATGAAGGCAGTTGGTTAGTTGAACCTGAGCTATTAACCAATGAAGAGCAAGAAAAAGTAATTAATATCGTTGGCAAAGCCTTACATAATTTTCAGACCTTCTTACTTTATGGTGTAACGGGTAGTGGTAAAACAGAAGTCTATTTTCATTTAATACATCAAGTCTTAAAAGAAGGAAAACAGGCACTTATTTTAATTCCTGAAATTAATTTAAGCCCTCAAACATTATATAGATTTCAGAAGCGTTTTAACGCTAAGATAAGCTTAATTCATTCTAATTTGACTGATAAGGAACGCTTGGCAGCTTGGCACGCAGCCAAAGAGGGCCGAGTAGATATTGTCATAGGTACCAGATCAGCTATTTTTACGCCTATGCTAAAATTAGGGCTTATTGTGGTAGATG
>CALYQH010000164.1 GCA_945283395.1 uncultured Ventosimonas sp.
AAATAAGTCTACGATACCTTTAACAAGCGGTGCTTCTGGGCCAACAATAGTTAATTCGACATGGGCTTGAGCAAACTCTGCTAATTTATCTAGCTCTAAAACATCTATAGCTAGGTTTTGGCATTTAGTTTCTGTTGCAGTACCTGCATTACCTGGTGCGACATAAACAGTCTTTATTCTAGGATCTTGTGCTACTTTCCAAGCTAACGCGTGTTCTCTGCCACCACTACCTATAATAAGTACGTTCATTTTGTGCTTCTCCTAATGATTAGTGGCGGAAATGACGCATACTGGTAAAAACCATAGCAATGTTTGCTTCATTGGCTGCATCTATTACCTCTTGATCACGCATAGATCCTCCTGGTTGAATAACTGCGACTATTCCTACTTTAGCTGCATTATCAATACCATCACGAAAGGGGAAGAATGCATCACTAGCCATTACTGCTCCTGTTATTGCTAAGCCTGCCTGCTCAGCTTTAATAGCGGCAATACGAGCGGAATTAACACGACTCATTTGACCAGCCCCTATTCCTAACGTTTGCCGATTTTTAGCATAAACAATGGCATTAGATTTAACGAATTTAGCAACTTTCCAAGCAAAAATTAGATCATGTATTTCTTTTTTAGTAGGGGCTCTTTTGGTAACAACTTTTAGATCGGCTATGGTAATCATTCCATTATCACGACTTTGAATTAATAGCCCGCCATTAACTCTTTTAAAATCAAATGCAATAGGGCGTTGATTCGGCCATTGACCACATGCTAATAACCGTATGTTTGCTTTAGTCGATATAATAGCTTTAGCTTGCTCATTAATATTAGGGGCAATAATGACTTCAACAAATTGGCGATCTACAATAGCTTTTGCCGTATCTGCATCTAATTCTCTATTAAAAGCAATAATACCACCAAAAGCTGATTCACTATCGGTGGCGAAGGCTAAATCATAAGCTTTACGAATTCCTCCTTCATTTTCAGGAACTACCGAAACACCACAAGGATTAGCATGTTTTACAATAACACAAGCAGGTTTTACGAAGCTTTTTACACATTCCAGAGCTGCATCAGTATCAGCAACATTATTATAAGAAAGTGCTTTACCTTGTAATTGAATAGCAGTGGCAATACTAGCTTCTTGCGGCTTAAGCTCGGTATAGAAAGCAGCTTGTTGATGAGGATTTTCACCATAACGCATATCTTGTTTTTTTATAAATTGGCTATTAAAGGTTTGTGGAAAACTATTTCTATTTTGGGTTGATAATGTATCAAGGGTTTGATCTATAGTACCTAAATAGTTAGCTATCATGCCATCATAGGCTGCGGTATGTTCAAATGCCTTAACAGCTAATCCAAAGCGTTGCGCATAGGTTAAACCACCCTGTTTTAATTGGTTAATTATCTCTTTATAGTCTTGATGATTAACTATGATGGCTACGTCTTTATGATTTTTAGCAGCGCTACGAACCATAGTAGGCCCGCCAATATCTATATTTTCTATAGCTGACGATAGATCACAATCAGGCTTAGCTACTGTTGCTGCGAAAGGATAAAGATTTACGACCACCATATCAATGGGATCAATTTGGTGTTGTTGCATAACTGCATCATCTATTCCGCGGCGTCCTAAAATACCGCCATGGATTTTAGGGTGCAGAGTTTTAACACGACCATCCATCATTTCTGGAAAACCTGTATAATTAGCTACTTCTTTTGTAGTAATGGCGTTCTCTTTGAGTAATTTATAAGTTCCACCCGTTGATAGTATTTCAATACCTAAACCGACAAGTTCTTTAGCAAACTCTACAATTCCAGTTTTATCAGAAACGCTTAAAAGAGCACGACGAATAGTAAGGCATGTTGTTTGGTCAGTCATGATTAGTCCATCAAAAGGTTAAATAGAAAGTAATAGGTAGTTAGTTATAGCAAGTTATATTGCTTAAGTTTTTTCCTTAGAGTTCCTCGATTTAATCCGAGAAGTTCGGAAGCTTTGCTTTGATTACCCTTAACATATTGCATAACGCTAGCAAATAGTGGAGCTTCAACTTCAGCTAAAACTAGATCATAAAGATCAGTAGTAGGTTGACCATCGAGTTGAGCAAAAAAGTTGTGTAATGTTTGTTCAACATATACTCTTAAAGGTTGCCCTTCTTTATTGGAGGTACTGAGTGGAATTACTGGATGCACAGTACTGGTTACCATATTTGTAAGTCCTTTGATAATCATTTACTTAAGCTATTAATTGAATAAAAAAGTGTTGGATGTAGTCAATTTGTTGTTGCGCTGTTTGAAGTAGATTAAATTCTGGTATTAATACCTTCCCCTCAGGTAAGTGAGATAAATACCAGCCTATATGTTTACGTGCTACTCTTAACCCTGAAAATTCACCATATAAATTATGTAGTGCTAATATATAAGTAGGTGGTGGGTAATAATTACCAGTTGCTAAAAAGTGATTAATCTCTCTAAACAACCAAGGATTCCCTTGTGCAGCTCGGCCAATCAGTAATGCATCAGCAGCTGTATAGTTTAATACAAATTGAGCTTTTTGGGGTGAGTCAATATCACCATTAGCGAAAACAGGAATCTTGATTTGCTGTTTTACTTCAGCAATAGTATCATATTCTGCCTCGCCTTTGTACAAGTCTGTACGAGTTCTCCCGTGAATAGTAATAGCTTGGATGCCACATTGTTCTGCAATTTTAGCTATATTGATTGCATTTTTATGGTCTTTATCCCATCCGGTGCGCATTTTTAAGGTAACAGGTACTTTAACGGCTGCTACTACTGACTCTAGTATTTTTGCTACTAATTTTTCATCTTTCATTAAGGCTGAACCCGCTGCTTTATTACAAACTTTTTTAGCAGGGCAGCCCATATTAATATCGATAATTTGTGCGCCTAAAGCAACATTGGCAGAGGCAGCGTTAGCCATTAGGTTAGGTTCTGTGCCGGCAATTTGGATAGCTTTTGGTTCAGTATCTTCTTGATGAGGTAACCGATGCCTAGATTTTTGGCTATGCCATAAATCAATATTAGATGTCACCATCTCAGCTATTGCTAGAGAAGCACCATAGCGACGACACAGATTACGTTGAGGTCTATCTGTTATACCTGCCATAGGTGCAAGAATAAGCAAACTATTAAGATGATAAGGGCCGATTTTGGGGGGTGTCAAAGACATAATGCTATATTGAGCTTAAACAAATGGTAAAGGAGGCTATAATACCCATTAGTTTCTAATGAATAAAGTTGTTTATTGGTCTATTAATATTAAGCAATTATACTATCATTAGACGATAGGCAGAGGGTAATATTAATTAGCCCCTTAGCTTTTTAAGCTCTAGCTCAGCATCGGAAAAGCGCTTTAACATGCTAGTACTAGGCTTGCCAAAATGGCTGCCTATAATAATAGCTACAATGCCAAATAGAAAGCCAGGTAGAATTTCATATAAACCAAACCAGTTAAATTGTTTCCAAACTAATACGGTTAATGCTCCTATTACCATACCTGCTAGGGCTCCTTCTTTAGTCATTTTAGACCAAATAAGTGATAGTAAGATGACAGGACCAAAAGCAGCACCAAAACCCGCCCACGCATAGCTCACCATACCTAATACTTTAGAATTAGGATCTTTGGCTAACCATATGGCTATTATGGCTATCATTAATACCATAAAGCGTCCTACCCAGACTAATTCTTTTTGGCTAGCACTTTTACGCAAGAAAGGTTTATAGAAATCCTCGGTTAATGCACTGGCACAAACTAATAGCTGACAACTCAACGTACTCATGACAGCAGCTAAAATCCCAGATAGGATCAAGCCTACAATCCAAGGGTTGAATAGCGCTTTACTTAATTCAATAAATACATATTCAGAATTATTGTTAACAATAGTAGCTCCTGGTAGTTCAGGGTGATTAGTGAAGTAAGCAATACCAAAGAAACCAGCTGAAACAGCTCCCACTAAACAAAGAATCATCCATGTCATACCAATGCGTCGAGCATTGGGGATAGTTTTTACTGAATCAGCAGCCATGAAGCGAACAAGAATATGAGGTTGACCAAAATAACCCAGGCCCCAAGCAGTAGATGAAATAATGCTTATTAAAGTAACTAGTACGGTACTGCCTTCTTTAATAGCAAATAAATTGAATACATCTAAGCCCTGTCTAACATGTTCAATGGTGTGTATGCTAGTTCCACAGTCCCCAAGCGATAAAATAACAAATAATGGAGTAATTAATAACGCTACTAACATTAACGTGGCCTGTACAGAATCAGTCCAACTAACGGCTAAAAATCCTCCAATAAATACATAAGTAATAGTTGCACCTGCACCCAACCACATAGAAATGTTATAGGT
>CALYQH010000165.1 GCA_945283395.1 uncultured Ventosimonas sp.
AAGTTTTCTAATTTACTAGCAGCTGTAGCTTTAGTCAGTATTAGTAGTTATAGTCTAGCGGCTGATACTATTAAAATAGGTATTGCCGGTCCTGTTACAGGTCCTGTTGTACAATATGGGGATATGATCTTTGCTGGAGCTCTTACTGCGATAGAAGAGATTAATAAAACAGGCGGGGTTAATGGTGCTAAATTAGAGGGTATCAAATATGATGATATGTGTGATGCCAAACAAGGCGTAGCGGTTGCCAATAAAGTAGTTAGCGATGGGGTAAAGTTTGTGGTTGGCCATACTTGTTCAGGCCCCACTCAGGTAGCATCAAATATTTATGATGAAAATGAAGTAGTAATGATTACTCCCTCTGCTACAGCTCCTGAAATAACAGGTCGTGGCTATAATACTATTTTCCGTACGATTGGCCTTGATAATATGCAAGCTCCTGTTGCAGCAGAATATGTAGTAGACAAAGTTAAACCCAAAGCGGTAGCCGTTATTCATGATAAACAACAATATGGAGAAGGGGTTGCTACAGCCTTTAAACAAGCTATTGAGGCGAAAGGTATTAAAGTTGTTACTTTTGAAGGAATCAATGTAGGGGATAAAGATTTTTCTAGCTTAATAACCAAGTTGAAGCGTGATAATGTAGATTTCGTATATTTTGGTGGTTATCATCCAGAGTTAGGTATGTTATTACGTCAATCTCATGAAAAAGGCTTAAAAGCTTATTTTATGGGACCTGAAGGTGCGGGTAATCCAGAACTATCAGCTATTGCTGGGGAAGCTTCAGAAGGTTTATTAGTAACCTTGCCTAGATAGGTAGATAGTGATGCGCGTAATAAAGCTGTGGTAGAGGCTTTTAATGCTAAAAAAATAGAGGCTGCTGGTGCCTTTGTGTTACCTTCTTATGCGGCGGTACAGGTTCTCGCTAAAGCTATGGAACAAGATAAATCTACTGATCCAGAAAAAGTAGCAAACGCTATTCATAAAGGTAGTTTTAACATAGTATTAGGTGACAATATCACGTTTGATAAGAAAGGTGATATTAATGGTTTCCAATTTGCTGTTTATCAATGGCATAAAGATGGTACCAAAACATTAGCTAAATAATCATTATAGGTAGGCGTTGCGCCTACCTATAACTATAAATTGCGTGTTTTTCTAGAGATATAGGGCATTAAATGCTAAATTTGTACCATTATTTTCAACAACTTATTAATGGGTTAACAGTAGGTAGTACCTATGCACTAATTGCTATAGGCTACACTATGGTGTATGGAATCATAGGCATGATTAATTTTGCCCATGGTGAAGTATATATGATAGGTTCTTATATAGCTTGTATTGCCTTAGTAGGCTTTAGTCTATTAGGGCTTGAATCAGTACCTTTGCTTATTATTGGAGCTTTTATTGCTAGTATGTTGGTTACTAGTGTATACGGTTATAGTATTGAGCGGGTGGCATATCGTCCACTGCGTGGTGGCAATAGATTAATTCCCCTTATTACTGCTATAGGCATGTCAATTTTTTTACAAGACTTAGTGAGATTAGGACAAGGCACAGATAAATCAATACCTTCCATCATTGTTGGTAAATACGAATTTGCTAATGGCGAAATAATGATATCTTATATGCAAATTTTTATTTGGGTAGTAACGCTACTAATTATGCTAGGTTTAAGTTTGTTCATTGCTAAATCACGGTTAGGGCGTGCTTGTCGCGCCTGTTCGCAAGATATGAAAATGGTTACCTTATTAGGGGTTAATACTAACAGAGTTATTTCATCTACTTTCGTTCTTGGCGCAATGCTGGCAGCTGTTGCTTCAGTACTACTTAGTATGCAATATGGTACCATTAATACCAATATGGGATTTTTAGCTGGGATTAAGGCTTTTACGGCTGCGGTGCTAGGCGGTATAGGTAGTATTCCTGGAGCTATGTTAGGTGGTTTATTATTAGGTATTGGGGAGTCTATAGGGGGAGATCTGTTAGGTGATGAATATAAGGATGTAGTTGCCTTTGGTTTACTAGTATTAGTGCTCTTATTTAAACCTACTGGTATATTAGGTCGTCCAGAGGTAGAAAAAGTATGATTAAGTCAGTTCGAATGGCATTTATTAATGCCGTGCTAGTTATTATTTTAGCTTGTTCGGTATTTGGTCTTAGACTTGAAAGAGAGGGTGTCCGTTATACTGTAGTGGGGGCAGATAGCAATACTTTATGGCTGATAGGCTTAGTAGCTGTTGCTATGTTTATCTGGTGCATCTTGCGAGATTTATGGTTGAAAAAAATCACCCATGCTCATGTGCAATTTATTCCTTCTCGTCTCAAAAATTTAATCACATTACAATCTACCCAAAAATGGTTAGTTCTTGCTTTACTTGTTATCGCAATATTAGTGCCCATTTTAGGTTCTAAAGTTGTTATGACAACGGCTACTACTATTCTTATTTATGTTTTATTAGGCTTAGGTTTGAATATAGTAGTAGGTTTAGCAGGTTTATTAGATTTAGGTTACATAGGGTTTTATGCAGTTGGAGCTTATACCTATGCATTTTTAATGAATTATTTAGGATTCGGTTTTTGGGCATCCTTACCTATTGCTATGTTAGTAGCAGCCATTGTGGGGTTTTTACTGGGTTTTCCTGTATTAAGATTAAGGGGAGACTATCTAGCTATTGTTACGCTAGGATTTGGTGAAATTATTAGAATTTTACTTAATAACCTAACTAAATTAACTAATGGCCCACAAGGTATGTCAGTTGATGCGCCTACCCTATTTGGGTTGAATTTCAATAAGCGGGTAGCAGAGGGAGTTACCACTTTCCATGATTTTTTTGGTATTAAGTTTAATGCTGAATATAAGATGATTTTTATTTATCTTATTCTGCTTATTTGTGTCCTTATTGTATTATTCACTATTAACAGACTGATTCGTATGCCTTTAGGGAGAGCTTGGGAAGCATTACGTGAAGACGAGATTGCTTGTCGAACATTAGGGCTAAATCCGACCCTTATTAAATTATCAGCTTTTACGCTAGGTGCTAGTTTTGCAGGATTAGCAGGGTGTATTTTTGCAGCTAAGCAAGGCACTATTTACCCTAATGATTTCACCTTCTTAAGTTCGGCGATGATTTTAGCTATTGTAGTATTAGGTGGTATGGGCTCTCAATTAGGAGTGATTCTAGCAGCTATTTTTATGGGGGCTTTAGAAAATATGCAAGAATTTAAAGAGTATCGTATGCTCATTTTTGGGCTTAGTATGATACTCATTATGGTTTGGCGACCTCAAGGGTTACTACCCATGCAAAGACCTCATTTGGAGTTAACAAAAGAATGAGTGAAGTGATGTTAGATGTGGCTAATTTATCTATGTGTTTTGGTGGATTATTAGCAGTTGATGGGGTTAGTTTTCAAGTTAAAAAACAGCAAATCTTATCTTTAATAGGGCCTAATGGTGCAGGTAAAACTACCGTTTTTAATTGTTTAACAGGCTTTTATAAACCTACAGCTGGTACTATTAAATTAAAAGGCGAGGAAATACAAGGATTAGCAGGTCATAAAATAGCTCGCAAAGGAGTGGTGCGAACATTTCAGAATGTTAGATTATTTGCTGAGATGACGATTATTGAAAATCTATTGATTGCGCAGCATAGACATTTAAATACTAATTTTATATCTGGCCTGTTCAAAACGCGCCGTTATAGAAAAAGTGAGAAAGAAGCTTTGGATTATGCAGCTTATTGGTTAGAGCAAGTAGATCTAATTAATGTAGCTAATAGAAAAGCGAGCTCATTAGCTTATGGTCAACAAAGGCGCTTAGAGATAATTCGGTGCATGATGACAAGGCCAGAAGTGCTTATGTTAGATGAACCAGCTGCTGGCCTTAATCCTAAAGAAACAGAAGATTTGAAAGCTTTGATAGCTTTGCTTAGAGATAAACACCATATCACCGTATTATTAATTGAACATGATATGAAGTTAGTAATGACCATTTCAGATTATATTGTTGTGATTAATCAGGGTAAACCTTTAGCAGAAGGAACTCCTAATGCTATACGTAATAACTCTGAAGTAATTAAAGCCTATTTGGGAGAAGCCTAATGCTTAATATTGATCAGGTTTCTACCTTTTATGGAAAAATACAAGCGCTGCACGAAGTATCGCTAGCTATAGAAAAAGGAGAAATAGTCGCTTTAATAGGTGCTAATGGTGCTGGTAAATCTACCTTATTAATGACTTTATGTGGTACACCTAAACCTCAAACGGGTAGTATTTTATATAAAGGTGAACAATTAGTAGGTAAATCCACTCATCATATTATGCGCTGTGGGATAGCTATTGTGCCTGAAGGCAGAAGAAT
>CALYQH010000166.1 GCA_945283395.1 uncultured Ventosimonas sp.
CTACCGCTACACCGGTACTTATTACGGCTATTGCTATGCCTTTTACCTATTCAATTGCAAATGGTATTGCCTTTGGTTTTATTAGCTGGACGGTTATAAAACTCATCACAGGTAGAACTAAAGAGGTAAACTCAGCTTTAATTGTGCTTTCTATACTGTTTATTCTAAAATTTGCCTTTTTAAATGAATAAAAGATGCAGCAACTAACTCCTCTCTCATATCAACAACAACTTAATGCTAAACACCAAAAATTAAGCCACTGGTTAGCACCTTTTATTTCTTCGCCGCTAGAAGTGTTTGAATCTCCCTATAAACACTTCAGAATACGAGCAGAATTTCGACTGTGGCGCGATCAAAAGCAATTAGATTTTGCCATGTTTAAACAAGGTAATAAGCAAACCCCCATTTTAATGTCTGATTTTCCTATTGCTAGCACACGTATTAATGAGCTTATGCCTAAACTCAAGCTAGCTTGGCAGCAGAATGAAAGCTTAGCCAATAAACTTTTTCAAGTAGAATTTCTAACAACCCTTAAAGGTGATGCCTTAATTACCCTTTGCTACCATCGGCCACTCGATGCAATATGGCAACAACAAGCTACACTTTTATCGCAACAGCTTAACAGCTACATCATTGGCCGCTCTCGCAAGCAACGTATCGTAATAGGCCAAGACTATGTTGTAGAAACCTTTCAAATAGCCGATCGTACTTTCACTTATCAACAACCTGAAGGAAGCTTTAGCCAACCTAATGGAGTTGTTTGTAATAAAATGCTCAATTGGGCTTATCAAGTATTAGATGATACGAGTAAGGATTTACTAGAACTTTACTGTGGCAATGGTAATTTTACCTTACCTTTATCAACTAAGTTTAGCAAAGTATTAGCTACCGAAATTAGTAAGACTTTAGTACAAGCAGCTTTACAAAACATCCATCATAATCAGATAAATAACATTGCATTAGCTAGGTTATCAGCCGAAGAATTAACCCAAGCATTAAATAAAGTACGCCCCTTCAACAGATTATCCCACATAGATTTAACAAGCTATCAATTCGATACAGTATTTGTTGATCCACCAAGGGCTGGCATGGATAAAGACACTTGCGAGCTAGTAAGGCGTTTTCCTCAAATATTATATATTTCTTGCAATCCTGAGACATTAATTGCCAACCTTAAACAACTGGCCACTACCCACCAAGTTAAACGTTGCGCTTTATTTGATCAATTTCCTTATACTGAGCACATGGAATGTGGCGTATTATTAAAACGGTTTGACTATTAACAAAAGTTAATAACTTTTTATTATCTCATTTCACAAAAAAACTGCATTTCATTACAAAATAAAGTATGATACGCGCCACTATTAAATCAATAGTGCACAAATAGCTTTATAGAAATCATTCCTTTTATAAAATTTAGTCAATTTCTCGCATATCCCAACCATCAGCTACTCGGGTTATTAATAAACAAGGCATAAGTAGTTTTAGTTTTTTGGGTACTTGCGATTGTATTCTGAGGCATACCCATGACCCAAAAAAATTATAGCTCTTTTGCAGAGCTTGGTATTCATCCTAATATTTTAGCTGCTATTGCTGAAGTTGGTTACGAAGAACCTTCGCCTATTCAAGCAAAAGCTATTCCCGAAATATTAGCGGGGCAAGATATTATTGGTCAAGCCCAAACAGGCACAGGCAAAACAGCAGCTTTTGCTTTACCTATACTTAGCAAATTAGATCCTCACTCGCATCATACCCAAGTACTGGTTTTAGCGCCCACTAGAGAATTGGCCTTGCAAGTAGCAGACGCATTTGAAAGCTACGCAAAACATTTGCCTAGTATTAAAATTGCCGCCATTTATGGTGGCGCTCCTATGGGACCCCAGTTAAAAGCTATTCGGCAAGGAGCTCAGGTACTTGTAGCTACTCCTGGTAGATTATGTGACCATTTACGTAAAGATGCTAATTTCTTATCTGAAGTTAAATTTCTAGTATTAGATGAAGCAGATGAAATGTTAAAACTAGGGTTTATGGAAGATTTAGAAAGCATCTTCAAAACTTTACCTGCCAAGCGCCAAACAGCCTTGTTTTCTGCCACCTTACCAGCTTCCATCAAAGCTATTGCAGAACAACAACTTAATGAACCTAAACATATTAAAATAGCCGCTAAAACACAAACCGTTGAATGTATAGAGCAAACCTACTTAATGGTTTATCCCGAACAAAAAAATACAGCTATTTTACGGTTATTGGAAGTTGAAGATTTTGATGCTCTCATCGCCTTTGTAAGAACTAAACAAGCTACCCTAGATTTAGCCTCTGAATTAGAAAATAAAGGCTATAGAGCCGCCGCCTTAAATGGAGATATTCCACAAGCGCAAAGAGAGCGGGTTATAGAGTCATTAAAAGATGGCCGGTTAGACATTGTAGTAGCCACCGACGTTGCTGCCCGTGGTTTAGACGTCCCTCGTATTACCCATGTATTTAATGTTGACATGCCTTATGATCCAGAGTCTTACGTTCATCGAATAGGCCGTACAGGTCGGGCTGGGCGAACAGGCAAAGCATTACTATTAGTTACTCCTAGAGAACGTCGTATGTTACAGACTATTGAGCGAGTAACTAAACAAGCGGTTAGTGAGGCTTCATTACCTGATGCTAGCAGTATGTTAGCAGCTCGCATTAAACGTCTAGTTAAAACTTTACAACCATTCACTATAAGCAATGATACACAACATTATTACCTAGACCTAATTGATAAATTCACTACCGATCTTAACTGTACGACTGAACAATTAGCTGCTGCCTTATTGCGTTGTATTTCTAACCGTCGTCCTCTTTCTGCGGAAGAAATCGAACGCACTGAACCTAAACTAACTCCTATCACCAATAAGAGAGAGCCTAGAGAACGAAAAGAGCGCTCTAACAGAGGCGATAGAAGTGAACGTAAAGGGCGTGGTGAACGGAGCGAAAGAACCGAGCGTAGCAGCCGTACTAGTAGTCGTAGCAATGACAAAGTAACCGAAGGTAAAATACGTTGCCGTACTCCTGTGGGCAGTTTAGATGGGGTAGCAGCTAAAAATATTTTAGGTGCTATTTTAAATGAAGCGGGCATAAATAAAGATCAAATAGGTAAAATTACTATTAGACCTAGCTTTAGCTTAATTGAATTACCTGAAAAAGGATTAGATAAAATCCTTACTAAACTAAGAGATACGCGCGTCGCAGGAAAACCATTAAAGCTGCGTCGGTACCGTGAAGATTAGCTTGAGTATAGCCGCAAATCTTTTGGCATACCCATCATAGGAAATAAGTTAAGTGCAACAAGCTCTGTTTCAAATTACTATAAACTATACGTTAGCCATGCTAAAGCAATCAGTTATACGTTATTGCAAACGAGTATTGGGTTGGCGTTATTTGTTAGCAATGATCTTTATAGCTTGTTGCCTTATTACTGCTTTTATTAAACAAGATACTTCATGGATGACAGGCGCTATGGCTGTTATTTTTACGTTTGGTTTAATCTTTGCACTTAGTCTTTATTTAAATAACAAACATCATGTAATAGGCACTTTCAATGCGTTACAAAATCCTACTATCACTTTTTCAATCTACCAAGAGAAATTCGCTCTTTCGTCTGAGTTAGGTCAAGGCGAATGGCCTTGGTCAGCCATTAAGGAAATTTGGCAATACCCTAATAGCTGGCTAGTTTTTCTAACCCATAATAGTTATGCAACCTTTCCTTTAGACGCTATTCCCTCACAAGCACAGCATTTTATTTTACAGCAAGTGCAAAATGCTGGTGGAATTATTAAATAGCTTGTTGCCGGATATAATAGATGCAACGTAAAGTAATTTTTAATCTATAACAATAAATAGTCTACTATCTGGATAGCGAATATTTATAATATTTGGCAGTAAAGATCTTCATTCCTTATTTAAGAATGCTTGTTATTTTCTATGAGATAAAAGAAGAGTTAGTATACAATAGACATTTTATATAACGAGAATCAACTCTACTTTAGAAGCTAATGAAAGAATTAATTCGAAACTTAATAGCAGAAGCATTGACTACTCTTCTTCAAGAAGGTTTGCTAACGGCTGATATCAATGCTACTGCAAAAATCCAAATAGATAACACTAAAGACAAGTCGCACGGTGACTTTGCCTGTAATATTGCTATGGTATTAGCTAAACAAGCTAACATGAAACCACGCGATTTAGCAGAAAAAATTGTTGCCGTATTACCTACCAATGCACAAATCAATAAAGTAGAAATAGCAGGACCTGGCTTTTTAAATTTTTTCCAAAATACCAATGCGTTAGCCAAGCGACTTGAAAAAGCCTTAGCTGATCCCTGTT
>CALYQH010000167.1 GCA_945283395.1 uncultured Ventosimonas sp.
CTTCATATTAGTAGGAAAGAACAACAATTTACAGATGTAATAACTAGCCTAAATCTACTGCCTGTCTCTATTAGTTATGAGTACGATCCCTGTGATTTAATGAAAGCACGTGAACTTTATATTAAAGATACAGAAGGTAAATATATAAAAGCAAAAGGAGAGGATGATAAAAGCATTGCTTTGGGTATTACAGGGTATAAAGGTAATGTCCACGTCCATTTTGGTGAACCTATTAAAACAGGCTATGAAGATGCTAAAGAATTAGCAGAATTGGTTGATAAACAAATAACAAGTAATTACCATTTATTTCCTGTTCACTTCTTGGCTTATGCTATGTGGGATAAGGCTGACATTAATTTATCTATACCTGCTATTGAATCATTATTTAATCCAGAGAATATAACTAACGCTAACGAGGAATGGCAAAAGCGTTTAAAAGCATGCCCTGAGATATATAAGTCTTATCTTATTATGCAATATGCTTATACTGTTTATAATAAATATAAATTAAACTAATATTGTGGTTGCCTAATCTAAATAATGGCCGTTTGATTAGCCTATCAATAAGCTAGCCTACTGTATAATAGTTATTTTCCAGTTAAAGAGATAAACTGCTATATATGATTTTACAGCTTAACTGAAATAGTTTCATACTATTTATTATTAATTCACTATGGCCAACTTGATAGTGCTTTATACCCACTCTAAGCCAGAAGATTTATATATCTTGCGAGGTTATCAAAAGCTTTTGGCAAGTTTGTATTCGTTGGGCTATAAAATCCATTTAACTTCTATGCAGGATCACCCACAATTATGTGGTTATTTAGATGAGTTCGTGCCAGCACATTTCACTATACCAACTATTAGCCTCAGCAAACTAGAAGAATCAAATGCTTTAGCTAATTGTTTGGTGGAGTTGATAACAGCAGCTAATCTTAATTTATTGCAAATGTCAGCTAATAAAACCCAACTTATTAAATTTCATAGTCATTATAAATACCTTATTATGGCTTACTCACAAATTGGCTATCGACAATTAGGTTCTTTTGTGGCCAAAATTCAACAATTAACGCCTTCTTTACTGGTTACATACCGTCAGCAATTATTGAATTTAATAGCAAAAGGCTACACTATTAGCAATCAAGTCAATACTTTAAAACATTTACAAGGTTATTTCCGTCCTTATCTTTCTAGCCAAAATAAAAAGCAACTAACTGATTTAATTGATAATTATCGGTTAGGCAAAGAAACATTAATTCATGTGCTACAAGTATTAAACGATTATTTAGCAATATATCCTAATGATTATCTTAGCCATCAGTATTATTTAAAAGGATACCTAAAATTATTATTATCTGTTGCAGCTGTTAGCTGTTAGTTAGGTATAGTTGATATTGAATACTCATTTAGTATGGTTTAGAAATGATTTGCGGGTGACTGATAACCCTGCTTTAGCTGCCGCATGTGAGGATAAAAAGGCGGATGTATTGGCTCTTTTTATTGCAACTCCAAAACAGTGGGCTAATCATAAGGTTTCTCCTAAGCAAGCTTCATTTATTTACGATAACTTGTTAATACTGCAAAATTCATTAGGTGAGTTAGGTATTCCTCTTTTATACCAACAATGTGAGGATTTTGAACAAAGTGTAAAGATGTTAGTTAAACTATGCCAACAATATAAAATTAAAAGTTTGTTTTATAATCATCAATATGAATTTAATGAACAACAAAGAGATCAAGTTGTTCAGCAAAAATTGGCAAATAAAGTAGCTTGTTATAGTTATCAAGGCAATTTATTACTACCTCCTTTAACGATTGTTAATGGGAGCAAGGCTATGTATAAAATATTTACCCCTTTTAAAAAAGCATTGTTAGATAAACTTTCTGCTATAAAACCAAACTTTTGTACTAAACCCACAAAGCGCCAAACTATTATCAAGCCTCACCCAGTTAAAGCTTTTGATTATCCTTTAGAAGATTATCAAAATTTAGTGGCTGGGGAGCAGGCAGCAATGAAACAACTAGTTAATTTTTGTGATAAATTAGTTGTAAGCTACGGCAAAACCAGAGATTTACCAGCGTTAAATAGTACCAGTAAATTGTCTGCATATTTGACATTGGGAGTTTTATCTCCTAATCAATGCTTACATATATTACTACAGCATCATCCCTTGTTTTGGCACTATCCACAAAGTGGAGCAGCCTGTTGGTTTGATGAATTAATCTGGCGTGAATTTTATCATAATTTATTAGTTGCTTATCCTAAACTTATTAAACAAAAGCCTTTCATAGAATGGACTGAGCAGATAGTTTGGCGTAACGATAAAGTTGATTTTAAAAAATGGCGGCAGGGACAAACTGGTTACCCTATAGTAGACGCTGCCATGCAACAGTTGCATAAAACAGGTTGGATGCATAACAGATTAAGAATGATAGTGGCCAGTTTTTTAGTGAAAGATCTGCTGATAGATTGGCGGTGGGGTGAACGTTATTTTATGTCACAACTTATAGATGGTAACTTAGCTGCTAATAACGGTGGCTGGCAATGGGCAGCCTCTACAGGAACTGATGCGGCTCCTTATTTTCGGATTTTTAATCCTACAACACAAGGGCAACGTTTTGATCCACAGGGGGATTTTATTCGCCAATGGCTACCTGCTTTAAAAGATGTGCCTGCTAAGTATATTCATACGCCGTACATATGGGCAGATAAAGAACAACAGCAGTTAGACTATCCAAAGCCCATGCTCTCACATCAAGCGGCAAGAAAAATTACACTAGCTGCTTTTGAAAAAGCAAAAGCTAAAGAATAGTGATTCTAAAAGATTGCTAACCATTAATAGCTTTATGTAAATAATAAGGAACATAGTAAACTAATTAGATTCATATAACTACTAATAAGTTGTTTTAACTTATAAGTAGTTGATAGTTTATAAAGATAAGACCGAGAACATATCGTCTAATAAATGACTTTAATGGTTTTTCTATGTTGCAGATGTCAGCTTTTTATTTGCATGCGTCCCGCATAGTCTTTGGCAAATTGTGCAGCTACACGGCCTGAGCGGGAACCTCGATAAGTCGCCCAGCGGATAGCTTCTTTAGCCATTTCTTCATCATTAGTTTGATGTATGCCAAAACTTTTTAGCCATTGATTAACAGCTGTTAGGTATTCTTCTTGCGTAAAACTATAAAAGGAAATCCATAAACCAAAACGCTCAGATAAGGATACTTTTTCTTCTATCACTTCACCGGGGTGGATTTCTCCTTGATTATCTGTTGTATAAGAAAGATTATCATGTATTTTTTCTGGCATCAGATGCTTACGATTAGAAGTAGCATAAATTAAAGTATTATTTGTCTTGCCAGCAATTGAACCATCTAATACAGTTTTCAAACCTTTGTAACCTGTTTCTCCTTCCTCAAAAGAAATGTCATCGCAAAAGATAATAAAACGCTCAGGACGGTCATATGTCATACTTATAATTTGTGGCAAGTCCATTAAATGTTCTTTATCTACTTCTATTAATCTCAATCCCTCCTGGTGAAAAGCATTTAGACAAGCTTTTATTAATGAGCTTTTTCCGGTACCTCTAGCACCAGTAAGCAATACATTATTAGCAGGTAGACCAGCTATAAATTGGCGGGTATTTTGTGCTATTAAGTTTTTTTGCCTATCTATGTTTTTTAGATCTTCAAAAGCAATGAGATTAGGTTTTTCAACAGCAATAAGAATAGGCTGCTCTATTCCGTTACAGAATCTATGATCCCATAGATAAGCAATAATGTCTTCTTTAAAGCTATAGTTGATAGGAGGAGGGAACGCATTTTCTAAAGTATTAGCAATACGTTCAAGTTGTTGTACTAAGAGATGTAAATCATTCATAAAAATTGTCTTATAAAAAATTAATATTTAAAAAGTTTAAGAGTTCTTTAGAGAATAGCTGCTAAATCTTTATGGTCTTTCTCGCCTAATTTCCAATAACCTGTAGTTTGTATATTGGCTAAACTAAATCTTCGTTCTTTAAGTAGTTGCATTCTCACACCCCTGATAATCGAAGCTTCAGCAGCAATCCAAGCATAACCTTGGGTATTTGGTAAGGAATTTGTTTTTAGCACAGTTTTTAAACGCTCCTTTTGAGTGTCTTTATATAGCCACTTAATAGTAGCATTAGCTTGGGTAGTAAGATGTTGCCTTTCTTCAATTGAGGATATTTCTATAAAAACATAGGCCACAGAGTGTGTAGGAAGTTGCTCTAAAATAGAGGCAATAGAAGGAATGCCTGTTTCATCAGCTAATAATAGTAACCAGCCATTCTTATCAAGATCTTTAAAACCTCCATGAGGATAAGTTA
>CALYQH010000168.1 GCA_945283395.1 uncultured Ventosimonas sp.
TAAATCCGCTTATACCATAGGCAAAGAAAGATGAATCACTATTAGAAAAATTAGCCACACTAGCTACACTACTATCTCTAAATCCTAGAGCATAGAGAGTACAAATAATAAAAGCTAAAAGGGCCACAACCTTTACTATGCTTAGCCAAAATTCTACCTCACCAAATAAATGCACTCCTATCATATTAACTAAAGTAAGTGAACCTGCGACTATAAGACAGAAGACCCAAATAGGGATTTCCGGAAACCATAAGTTAAGAAAAGTTCCAGCGGCAATTGCCTCTGATGCAGGTCCGATTAAAAATGCTAACCAATAAGTCCAACCTGTAATAAAGCCAAAATATGGCCCAAAAGCCTCTCTAGCATAAACCTGAAATGAACCTGAAACAGGATTCGCCACAGCCATTTCAGAAAGTAACATCATTATGAAAAGGGTTATAAGCCCACCTAATAAATACGCTAGAACAACACTTGATCCTGTTAAAGAAATAGCTTGCCCTGCCCCCAAGAAAAAACCAGCACCAATAACACCGCCGATAGAAATCATCGTTAAATGTCTTGGTTTTAAATCTCTATTCATTTCCATCTTTTTAAGCTTCTATATGAGTTGGATTTTTACTACATGTTAAAATATAAATGAAAGAAATTAGATAGCGTATGAATCACTACTACATTTACAAGTCATTCATTTTTTCAGAATTACGGATATTAGTATTAAACCTATATTATTTTATGTCAAGATGTTTAATCAACTTTAAATTAATTAAATCAATGTTATTAACTTATTGAAAAATAACTTATTCAAGCTTATAAAAATATTTGTAATAAAATATTTCATTCTACTATAATAACTTTATTTAATAATTTGTTTTTCTTGAATCAACGAATAAACATCTTATAAAAACATAGATTTTTTAAGTATAATTAGTAGCAAATGTAAGGCATAAAATAGAAATTTTTTCTATAACTGTTATTTATTAGATGTAAACGCGTAAATAATATTTAGACATGTTATTAAGAGTTTTATGTACATTATAATGATATAAACATAGTAATTTGCTACTTTGTTTTAGTACCTTGTTTTTCTATAAAAACATCATGAGCTCAACAAAAATTTTCAGTCAAAAATAATTAATCACATTGAAACTTGACAACCAATAAAAGAGCTTCAATTTTCTTTAATTTTCCCATTTGCTATTAATTATAAACAAATATACATAACCAATTAATTATTTAGAGTGAACAGAAAATTGAGAATGATTATTTCTTTTTACCATCAGTATTATCATAAAATAGATAGCAATCCCCATAAAGCAAATGAATAAAAAGTTATTGCCCCATTTATCCATAAATAGAGAAATAATGGCTGGAGCTATTAAGCAGCCTATAGTGTTAACTAATAACATGGTTTGATTCATTAATACAATATTACTCTTATCTACTGTACTACAAGCCCAAGACATGGATAAAGGATAAACAGTAAAAATAGTAGCACCAACAACGATAGTGGCAAATATTAGCCAATAATTATTAATAATCATAAAACAGGCTACAGTAAACAAGAGAGACTCTACTATTAATACCGAGGATGTCCCATATTTATTCGCAAAAAATCCTATCGGCATCTGGGCAATAAGCCCACTAGCAATGACTAAGATTATCCAATTACTAACTTCATCATCAGTAAACCCTAATTGAGAATAGTAAGCAGGTAAAAGAGAATAAATCGCCCCAATCACCATACCAGAAATAATACATCCTACTAACCCTAATCTAGCTGGCTGAAATTTAATCATAGGCAAGATATTAAACACTCTAGTTTTTCTGGAAGGCAAATGATAATGGGTAAAAAGGATAAATAAAATAGCTAAAGCCATTAACACTACAATCACTAATGCAAAATACAAAATAGACTTAGGAAAATAATGCAATAACTTTAGTCCAAGAACAGAGCCTAAATAATAAGTAGTCATATAAATAGCTATCATTTTGCTACGATTGTTGGCTTTACTGGTAACTAATATACTACTTTCAACAATAATCCATGTTACTGCACAAGCAATACCAATTAAAAATCTGAAAAAAGACCAGCATACCACATTAACTGATAAACCCATTCCCAAAGTTGCAAATGCAAATAACAGACAAACACAAGTATAAGTCTGTTTAACATTAATTTTTGATATGAACCAGTTAGCAATTAAGGTGCCTACTAAATTTCCTATAAAATAACTTGTTCCCACCATACCTATTTGCCACATGGCAACATTCGCATCCACCAGCCACAAAGGCGTCTGAGTATTCAATGCCGATAGTGATATAGCTACAAAAAGTAAACTCACTAATAATATTGGAAAAGAATAGGTTCGGATCATTTCATTTAAAGCTTATATTAAGGAAAATAATTTGATAAGAAGGATATTATATCAATAATAAATTAACATCATATTTATTATTGTATCCATATCGTACTATTTATTATCTACTTAAGGTAGTACTGGTAAGAGTATAACTAATACTGAAAAGTTAACTACCGCTTTTCCCTCAAGCTACCTTTTATAAATTTAATCAGACTATTTTAATTTTTTTAGTATTTAATTGACTGCATCAACAGTCAAGTGAAATAAAAATTTATACATCTAAATATCTATAAAACAATTTAACGTTTTCATTTTATCTAATTTTTATTTAATTCAATTAATTGGGGTTTTTAATTTTATAAAAAAGCGAACAAAAAAACCAAGGATACAAGGATGCTATAATAGCAGATCAACTATAAGAATTAGGGAATAAAGTTAACCAAGATCTGCCCCGTCCCAAGCAATAATACCACGGCATCATTGATATAATTCTGATAAACCTCTTGTTTAACATATTCAATAGGTGGTAAATAATTTAGTGCACTATAGGGTCAAACATAGTTGTAGTGTTTACGCTATTTTTCTAAAGTGGCTCAGATCAAATGTGATACTCCATGTTTTGAAAGAGTATCGGTCAGTCTAGATTTGAGTTAATTTTTTCTGTGCCCAAATCAGTTTTTCCATAAATTAAGGTTGCCAGATCATATGCTTTATAAGAAGTATTTTGTTATTAAGAAGTTTGTTGCTGCAATAGGTATTTCAGTCTTATATAGCTACAATGAACCACTTTGGAATAAGATCCTATAAAGATTTGTTGATAAGTCTACCTATTCCTTTTAGATTACCCTCATAGCAAGTATCTTAGCACCCTAAATAACTAGAATGAGATGTCTCACTTTCATCACTAGCTTCGTCATCCTACTGTTTCTTCTCTAAGACAGCTATTTGCTGATCATAAAAAATAATACTTTCAGTAGCTGCCTCATCGCAATTAATTTTTAAGACTTCGTAAGGTATCCCTTTGCCATTTGTGAGGCTGTTAGGATTATTTAAATGCAAAGTGCCTTCCGTATTCCCGAAAAAATGATTTTTTGGCAATAAAAACCCCCTCTCGTTAGCGAGAAGGGTTTCAATAATCAACTGATTATTATTTAATAATTCTACAAATATTTGTTTTAAATCTACCTTGTTTTTAGCTTTTTTTAACGTTTCCCTGAAGCCTAGCCTTTAATAAAAGGTGCATCGATCCAGTCACTAGCTTACAACTATTTTTTGTTTTTCATAATCACCATTTTTTAACTCTTTCTTAAAATTGCTAAAAAACACTTCAATCTGCATTCTAAGAGCATTATCTATAGAATCAGATGTATCATTATTCGTATCCATTATACCAGGATTATTGCCTATTTCATCTATCTTGACTTTATCGTCAGGTGAAGCATATTTATCTATACGACCATCTGCTCTAGTACTATCGCAATAAACACTAGAAACAGGCCATAACTGAAAACTAAATCCGCCTTTATCTCTGTCTGTATCTACATACAAAGCAAACCAGCCGCAGGCCATAAGATCAAGCATTCCTTCGTAAGCTGCGCTATCAAAATTAGCATTGTGAATTTTGCGCCATATTGTATTGGCCCCCTCATCAAGCCAGTGCCTTTCTTCATCAGAAGCGTTATCTACATCTAACCCAAACCAGCGAGCATTGGCTGGAGTTAAACCGCTAACAATTGCACTAGCTTGTGTTCTAGCCGCATCTGTTAAAGTGGTATCCATTAAGCGCGATTTCTTACGCTGTACGTTATCTGCTGTAGAAATTGCGCTATTGTTATTAGTGAAGCCATTAGCGCGCACAGGAAAGCTATATTCAAAACATTCCCGCCAAGCAGGCTCATGCGGCTGTCTAGCGCTTTTAAGCTTACTTAATCTATCAGTTATTTGTTTAGCTAAGTTCATAGTCATAGTTATTGACCTAATGTTGTTT
>CALYQH010000169.1 GCA_945283395.1 uncultured Ventosimonas sp.
ATCCACAGTATCTAATACACAATATCCTTTTATAAAGGGATAATTTTTTTGTACATCATCTATTATCATCTGATAATAATGTAGCTTTATATTAAATTGATCTTCACCCGTAAATAGAAGTAACACGAAATTTCCTTTTGTTAAATCTAACAATCTATTATTTTCTTTTCCAAATAAATTCCATAAAGGTACATCTGGTGCTAAGTGACCAGCTTTAGGTACTGCATCAAATGGAAAACTATTATTTCCCTTTTCTTTCCATGTCTTTCTATCATGACCTTTAACATCATCTTGAATTAATTTAGATATACAATAGTTATAGCTGTGCCCTGAAATAAGTCTAGGCAAAATAAATTGTATTTTTTTAGAATGTCTATACATAGGTAAAAACCAGTCGCGCATTTTAATTAAAAAAGGATTTCTCAGAGTAATTAATTTAGTTAAGGTATGGGCAGTTTTTTCGACGACCATTGTGACTGGATACCTTTCATTTTGATAACTATCTAACAGTGTCTGCTCAGCAAATCCCTGTTCCACATAAGCAATTTTCCAAACCAAGTTATAAACCTCTGATACTCCCAAGTTCATCCATTGGCCACCAATTGGGCTGCCAATATGTGCAGAATCACCTAACAGAAAAACTCGGTCTTTTCTAATGGTTTTTACTTGTCTATGTTGAAAAGTTGCTATTGCGGTTGAATCAATATTAGAAATCTTTATTGGCTGGCCGCGTTTAGCACAGATAGATTCGAATGTTTCAACATCTAAAGTAGGTCTTTGGTCCTCGGCAGGAAGTTCGTAAGGCATTTCAACAAATAAACGATATCGACCTTTGCCATCGATAGGAGCTACAGCAATGTACCCTCCTTCATTACCAAGAAAGAAAACACCCTCATCTTTTTTCCCTGACCATTCAATATCCACATCGGCTAACATAAAAAACTTATTATAAGAATCACCATCAAATGGAATATTTAAACTTTTTCTTATTGAGCTTTTAGCCCCTTCACAACATAACAACCAATTACTTGTTATTGTTTCTTCTGTACCATCTTGATGTCTAATAGTAGAAATTACCTGCTCATCATTTTGCTGCATGCTTAAAAATTCAGTATTCCATTCTATATTGGTATCTAATTCTAACAATCTATCTATTAAAATTTGTTCGCTTTTAGGTTGCGGCAGACTAAGTAATAATGGATAAGCCGTATTTAATAGAGAAAAATTATAATTAAGTAATTTTTTTCCTTTAGATTGTATTGAAAAATTTTTAATACTAAAACCAGCTTCTACCAGCTTATCCGCCACCCCCATTTCTCTAAATATTTCTAAAGATCTAGAGTGAATTGCTATTGCTTTGGTAGCAGTAGATGGCCCAGCATTTTTTTCAACTATCCTAAAACTGATACCTTTCATTTTTAAGAGAATAGCCATACACATACCAATTGGCCCAGAACCCACAATCAATACAGAAACATCATTTATTTTGTTTTGCATCATTAATCCTCTTAATACCAGTTTCTATAAAAAGCCACATTTGCGTATTCTAATAACTCTTTATCACCTGAAGAGTCACCATATACAAATATAAAGAAATTTTCTTTTTTTTCGCCAATAATTTGCTTTAACCGCTCAACCTTTTCACCTGACACACAATCTTTTCCTTGCACTTTACCTGTTAATTTTCCATTTTTAACTTCTAATCTCGTACCGCTAATATGCGTAAAATTTACAGAGTTTCCCCATAGCACCAAATAATTTTCTGGAGAATTACTAATTAAAATAGTTTGATGCCCCTTCAATTGATGCCATCTCAAGCGTCGCATTGCACTAGCACGTAAATACTTATTAACTTTATTATTTACAAACTTTACCGCACAGGCTTGCTCTTCTGGAACTGTAATCCCACCTAAAAACTTTTTAATAAACTTAGTGCGTGCTTGCATAATAGGTATAACGCCCATTAGCACTAAAATAATTTGGGGAATTAACACCAATATGCCTAGATAAAATTTTCTGCTTCCAGACACAAAACGCATATAACGCCAAAAAGTATGTCTATTTGTGATCGTTCCATCAAAATCAAAAACAGCCACAATCTGTGATGATTCGTCATCTATTTTATTGATACCCATTACCATTGACCTTCCTTGTTATTTCAATATGTTTAGGAATTTTAAAAGGTGATAAATAATTACTTAAATAAGTGACTAACTCAGCTTTGGTGATAGAATCATTATTAACCACCACACACAGAGTTAAATAATTCGCCTCATAATCATCTCGCTCAACATAAGTAAATGCTTTAATAACAGCTGGGTGTTGGAGGATATATTGATCAACTTCCTTCAGATCAACCATTTGTGATTTTATTTTGGTAATAGCTAAACGTTGACAATAAAAGAAAAAATTACCTTCATCATCTTGCCAAACAAGGTCACCTGTATGCAGCCATTTTTCTTTACAAAAATCAGTTAATGCTTGAACCTCTTCTGCAGCATAACCCATATCAATATTTTGGCTATAAACGATAAGCTCGCCTATCTTGCCCCTTGCTACATTATTACCCTGGTCATCAACTACTCTTATCTCAACGTTTGATATAGCTTTTCCCATTGCTCCAGCGGCGTTATTATTAATAGCACTTTGCACAATAATAGGAAAACTTTCCGTTAAACCATATCCTTGAAGCACATTATCACAACCTAATAACTCAGCTAATTGCTTAGCTACAAAATTTGGTAAATGCCCTCCTCCAGAGTAAAGCATTAATTTAGGATGTAATGGTAAATATTGTTCTTTTTGACGTTTTAACTTTTTTGTAAAAAATCTAATTATTTCTGGGATTAGACAAGCAAAACTAACTTGATTATATGACAATACTTCTGCTAAATTTCTATTTAATAGCGTATTTGTTATTAACATTGTTGCACCAATACTGAGCGGAAAAACCATTAGTACCGTCAAACCAAAAATAGCGTACAAAGGTAATGCAACCAAATGAACTGAACCTATTCCTTGTGGATGAAAATGCTCATGCAAACCATCACTTGAACTAGTTAAGGAGCGATACTGATGAACTACCTTTACTGGCCTACCGTACCCTCTATAAGTGAACTGAATAGATACTACTTGATCAGCAATAGGCAAAATCAATTTTTCCAATGGAATATTTTTATCGTCAATAAAATAATTAATTGGCATTGCCGTTGCTTTTTCAATAGAAACATCACTATCCTTATTGGGTAATAAAATACCATAAACCAACATTTCTAAATCTTTAATACTTAAATAATGATTATCAAAAGAAAGATTTTCTATTATCAGTAGTTTGGGATTGGCTAACAGTAAATATTTACTAAACTCATTGTCAGTTAATTTGGGATTAATAAGCACAGGAATAGCGCCACAACCCAATAAAGCAAGATAAAATTCTACAAACTCTTTTCCATTTGGTAGGCAAAGCGCCACAATATCTTCACTCTTAATACCAATTTTTTTTAATAGATAACACTTCCTTTGAGCATTCGCAACTAATTCGCTATAAGTTGTTATCTCATTGGTATCTAAATTATTTATAGCAATAGTTTGTGGATTATTTTTTGCAATTTCTAAAACACGATGAACAAATCCATCTGAGCAGACTTTTGTCATAAAGATGCCTATATTATTCTTTAAGAAAGATAATTATTTTGTCTATACCAAGTAATTACATCTTTGAAAGTTTCATCTAATGGCCTAAATGAACAGCTTAATTCCTTTTCGCTTTTGGCATGACTAAAATGAGTTCTCATAAACTCTTTTTCTATTAATTTTATTGAAGAGTAACTAAGTAATACAGGCTTACCTGTCAAGAAGTGATAAATTTCCTGTCCAATTGCAATATATTTCATTAACCATAAAGGTATAGATTTAGCTGGCATTTTTATACCGGTATATTTTTCGAGAAAACTAAAAATATCCTTCATTTCCATATATTTTCCTGCAGCCAAGTAGCGTTCACCACTGCTACCTTTTTCCAAAGAAACTACATGATGTTCTGCGACATCTCTAGCATCTACAACAGAAAAACTTGCAGGTAATTTGCCAGGTATTTTTCCAGCAGCATAATCTAATACTAACTGGCCTGATGAGGTAGGCCCCATATCAAAAGGACCAAACATCCAACCAGGCAAAATAATAGTTATAAACATATCAGGGTGATTTTTTAAAAACTCATCAACCTTTCTTTCAGCTAAAATTTTACTTTTATAGTAATTATCACTACCTTCAAGAGGGCGTGACATCGTTTCATCAATTACCTGGCATTTTTAACCATAGAGCTTGGCTATGGAGGAAGTATAAA
>CALYQH010000170.1 GCA_945283395.1 uncultured Ventosimonas sp.
CTCACCCAGAGTGCAACCTGCATAAGGAGCTAAGTACTGCAATGCTGCGGATTCTGAAGCACTAGCTACAACCACAATAGTATTGGCTAAAGCGCCAGCTTCTTCTAGTTTACGCACCACATTGGCAATAGTAGATTGCTTTTGCCCGATAGCTACATATACACAACGTATGCCACTATTCTTTTGGTTGATAATAGCATCCACCGCTAATGCTGTTTTACCTATTTGGCGGTCACCTATGATTAATTCACGTTGGCCACGGCCAATAGGGATCATAGCATCTACTGATTTATAACCTGTTTGTACTGGTTGGTCTACCGATTTACGCCAAATAACCCCCGGTGCTACTTTTTCAATTGCATCAGTCTGGCTAGTGCCTAAAGGCCCTTTGCCATCGATAGGATTACCTAATGCATCTACTACACGCCCTAATAACTCATTACCAATAGGCACTTCTAGGATACGGCCAGTACATTTGGCACTCATACCCTCAGAAAGACCCAAGTATTCACCTAATACCACAGCACCGACTGAATCTTCTTCCAAGTTAAGTGCCATACCATAAACACCACCAGGAAACTCAATCATTTCGCCGTACATTACATCAGCAAGACCATAAATCCGAACAATACCATCAGAAACACTAACGATAGTACCTTCATTACGGGCTTGAGTTGAAACATCAAGTTTAGCTATACGCTCTTTGATGACTTCAGTTATTTCAGAAGGATTTAATTGCTGCATGCCATGCCCCTTAAATCAGGAATTCATTACTTCGGCGAGTTTATTCAGCCGACCGCGAACCGAACTATCTATAACTAAGTCGCCCGCTCGAATGGTTAAACCACCAATTAAAGCGTTATTAACTGTTTGCTTAGCATTTACTGTTCGCTCAAGCCGCTTTGATAAGGCGGCAGTTATCTTTTCAAGCTGCTCATTAGATAATTCATAAGCAGTTTCTATTTCTACATCTACTACACGCTCAGCTTCTGCTTTATAGGTGTTATAAAGATCAGATATAGCTGGCAATAATGACAAGCGGTCATGCTCACCTAACACATGCAAAAAATTGGCAAATGAATCATCAATTTTACCCGCTAATAATTTTATTAAAAAATCAGCTTTAAGAGTGCGCGTTAAAGTTGGCTTAGCCAATTCTTGAACAACTACAGGTTGCTCTAGAGCACAGGTAGCTAGCTCTAATGCTGAAAACCATGCATCTATTTGCTTTGCTTGTTGGGCAAATTCAAAAGCTGCTTTAGCATAGGGTCTAGCAAGCGTATGGGTATTTATCATCACTTGCTCCGCTTATAGTTTAGCAGCTATTTTATCAACCAACTCACTGTGCGCTTTAGCATCTACTGAGGATTCAAGAATTTTCTCAGCACCTTGCACAGCTAAATTAGCTACTTGTGTGCGAAGTTGGTCTCTGGCACGATTCACTTCCAGCTTAATTTCCGACTTAGCATTTGCAATTAGTTTTTCGCCTTCATTTCGAGCTTGCTGTTTAGAATCTTCGATAATAGACGAAGCGGTTTTATTAGCTTTATCTAGGATATCGGCTGCCTGCTCTTTACCTTCACGAAGCACTTGCTCTACTTGCTTTTGGACTTCCTGCAATTCGCGCTCTGCACGACCTGCTGCATCCAAACCTTCTGCTATTTTCTTTTGACGTTCTTGCATAACCTTAGTAATAGGAGGCCATACATATTTCATACAAAACCAGACAAAAACAGCAAAAGCAATCGTTTGACCGAAAAGTGTCAAATTTATATTCATAACGATTTACCTCATGCTCTTCTAGATCACTTAACTAGTTTAAAGATAAGCAATTAACTAACTGCTCAACTTTCATCAACCAACTCTTAAGCGACAACGAAGATAAGGTACATAGCAATACCCACACCAATCATAGGTACGGCATCAAGTAAACCAGCCATTAAGAATGTTTTAGTTTGTAAGGTTGAGGCTAACTCTGGTTGACGAGCAGTAGATTCTAATAATTTTCCACCTAAAATGGCGAAACCTATACCAGTACCTAAAGCACCTAACCCTATCATTAAAGCTGCCGCGATGAATACCATAAAAACTCCTAAAATATAATAATAAAAACTAAAGTTAACAACAAACCTCTCACAACCCTATCACTAGTGATGTTCGTGTGCTGCACTCAAGTAAACCACAGTAAGAACCATAAATACGAATGCTTGCAGTGGGATAACTAGAATATGGAATATTGCCCATGGCACATTAAGTATCCATTGAACCCAGAAAGGCAACAAGGCAATAAGGATAAAGATAACTTCACCAGCATACATATTACCAAATAACCGAAGCGCTAGACTCAAAGGTTTAGTTAATAAACCAATAATCTCTAAAAATAAGTTAAAAGGTACTAATAACCAGTGATTAAAAGGGGTAAAGGCTAATTCCTTAGTAAAGCCTCCAAATCCCTTTATCTTACAACTATAGTAGAGAATAAGAATAAAGACACCGATGGAAATGCCAAAGGTACCATTAGGATCAGCAGTAGGTACAACCTTCCAATAAGGAATGCCTATGGCATGGGCAAGGCCGGGTATATAATCGACAGGAATCCATTTTAAGCTGTTCATTAAGAACACCCAAACAAAGATAGTTAATGCCAGCGGCGCAATAAGTGGGTTATTGGCTTTAAAGACATCTTTTACTGTATTATCAATAAACTCAACCACCCACTCCACTAAGCATTGGAACTTTGAGGGATTTTCTATCCTAGCATGCTTAGCAACATAGCGAAATAGCGCTAAAAAGATAATACCCATTAAGATGGAGAAAAACATAGTGTCTACATGAATAGACCAAAACCCCATTTGCTGTACTTGCTCATGAGTTTTAGCAAACATCCAACCCTCAGGAGTTTTACCAAACACTAGATTTTGCAAATGGTGTTGAATATAACCTGCTGCCGTCTGTCCTTCACCTGTTGCCATAACAACTTGCCTCAACCATTAATTTTTAAAACTTTACCTTACCAGAATCAACCCCAAGGATGATGTTAATAACACTAAAAAGTAACTAGTAAATAATACCATTATATCTAGCGGTTTAATTATTAAAAATACTAGCACAAATAATACAGCGGTTAATATATATTTCCCTATTTCCCCTGTCCACAATGCCAAAGTGATGGCCACAGCTGATTGGGCACCAAAATAACGAAACGTTTTTAACACTAAATAACTATTAGGTATTAACACTATAAGGCCACCTAATAATCCACAAAAACCAGCATTTAAACCTTTTGCTAGAAGCCATACAACAGCTATGCAAATAGTCACTAACAGCTGAACTACCAATATTTTAAATACCGGCAGTTGATATAACAGTACTTTATGACGAAAAGCCATAATTTCAAGCTCTACCATTTTAAACTAATAAAGCTAACTTTTACTAATTTAAATCATTATTAATAAATTTGGGGGAAAGTATAGGCATATAGCAATAAAGCTTCAACTTAAAATTTCACTAATTTTTTACAAAAATACATCTATTAATGAATATGTTTTAAAACACCTTGTAACTCATCTAACGAACTGTAACGTATTACCAATTCGCCTTTACCTTTTTTATTATGTTTAATGGCTACCGGAGACCCTATTCGCTCAGCTAATTTTTGCTCTAATCTTTTAATATCGGGGTCATTTTTTTGTTTAACTGGTTTGTTACCTTGTTCATTTAGCCATTGTCTAACTAACGCTTCAGCTTGCCGTACTGACAACCCTCTAGCAACGATATGCCGCGCTCCTTCTAATTGTTGCTCGACAGGTAATCCTAACAGCGCTCTAGCATGCCCCATTTCTAAATCGCCATGTGCTAACATAATTTTTACATCTTCCGGTAAACTGATTAAACGTAATAAATTAGTTACCGAGGTACGGGACTTACCCACAGCCTCTGCCACTTGCTGTTGAGTTAATGCAAATTCTTGTTGTAATCTTTGTAACGCTATAGCCTCTTCAATAGGGTTTAAATCTTCTCTTTGAATATTTTCAATCAGCGCTAATGCTATGGCTGTTTCATCAGGGATGTCTCGTACTAAAGCGGGTATTTTATCTAATCCAGCTTGTTGACTAGCTCGCCAACGTCTTTCTCCCGCAATAATTTCATAGCGGTTATTAGCTATAGGACGAACTACTATAGGTTGCATAACACCCTGAGCTTTAATTGATTGAGCTAACTCTTCAAGGCTTTGTGGATCCATAGCACGGCGTGGTTGATATTTACCTCGCTGAATAACCTCTAAAGGAAGCTGATGTA